>JASIGS010000508.1 GCA_030052355.1 Streptosporangiaceae bacterium
ACCGGCGCAGCCACGGCACGCGCTGCGCCCCGCCGGTGGCGATGTCGTCGAGCGCGTCCTCCATCTGCGCGGTGAAGTCGTAGTCCACCAGGTGCGGGAAGTGCCGCTCCAGCAGCGTGACGACGGCGAACGCCAGGAACGAAGGGACGAGCGCCGTCCCCTTCTTGAACAGGTAACCCCGGTCGAGATTGGTGCTGATCATCGTCACGTAGGTGGACGGCCGGCCGATGGCCCGGTTCTCGAGCTCCTTGATGAGCGTCGCCTCGGTGTAGCGGGCGGGCGGCCGGGTGGCGTGCTCGGCAGGCCTGAGGCTCTCGTCGATCACGCGCAGCGGCTCGTGCTCGGCCAGCGGCGGCAGCTGCCGCTGGCTGTCGTCGCGCTCTGCGTCGTCGTCGGCGTCCTCCACGTAAGCCTTGAGGAAGCCGTAGAAGCTGATCACCTTGCCGGAAGCGCTGAACTCGGCTTCCCGGCCGACGAAGCTGTCGGCGCCGTCGGCCGCACGAGAAGCGGGGGCGACCAGGATCGGCTCGGTCGCGTCGGTCCGGCCGAGCACGCGAACCGAGACCGACTCGCCGGTCGCGTCCTTCATCTGCGAGGCGACCGTGCGCTTCCACACCAGCTCATACAGCCGCAGGTCGTCGCCGGACAGGCCGGACTGCGCTGGCGTCTTGAACTCGTCGCCCGCCGGGCGGATCGCCTCGTGCGCCTCCTGGGCGCTCTTCACCTTGCTGTCGTAGGTGCGCGGCGCGTCCGGCACGTACTCGTCTCCGTAGAGCTGCCTCGCCTGCGTGCGGGCCGCGTTGAGTGCCGTCTGCGACAGCGTGACGGAGTCGGTCCGCATGTAAGTGATGTGACCGTTCTCGTAGAGCCGCTGCGCTATCTGCATCGTGTACTTGGCGGAGAAGCCCAGCTTCCTGGACGCCTCCTGCTGCAGCGTCGTGGTGCGGAACGGCGCGTACGGCGATCGCCGGTATGGCTTGCGCTCGACCGACTTGACGCTGAACGAGGCGCCCGCCAGCCGGTCTCGCAGCGCCCCGGCTGCGGCTCCGTCCAGGTGCAGGATCCGGCCCTTGTCCTCGGCCGCCCCGCGTAGCTCGCCCGTCGAGGTGAAGTCACGGCCCTGCGCCACCCGGCGGCTGTCGACTGTGGCGAGGGTCGCCGTGAACGAGGACACGTCCTGGTCGGCCGCGCCGTCCCCGACCTTCGCGAACTCTGCTTCGAGGTCCCAGTAACTTGCCGGCCTGAACGCGATCCGCTCCCGCTCGCGGTCGACGACAAGCCGGATCGCGACGGACTGCACCCGCCCCGCGGAAAGCTGCGGCATGACCTTCTTCCACAGCACGGGCGAGACCTCGTACCCGTAGAGCCGGTCGAGCACCCGGCGGGTCTGGTAGGCCTCGACAAGCCCCTGGTCGATCTCGCCCGGGTTGGCCACGGCGCGCGCGATCGCCTCCGGGGTGATCTCGTGGAAGACCATGCGCCTGGTGGGGACCTTGGGCTTGAGCTCTTCCTTCAGGTGCCAGGCGATCGCCTCGCCTTCCCGGTCCTCGTCAGTGGCCAGGTACAGCTCGTCGGCGTCCTTCAGCAGCTGCTTGAGCTTGGCGACCTGCTGCTTCTTGTCTGAGTGCACGACGTACAGCGGGCGGAAGTCGTGATCGACGTCCACGCCCAGGCGGGCCCACGGTTCGCTGCGGTACCTGGTCGGAATCTCGGCAGCCTTATCCGGCATATCACGAATATGGCCAATACTCGATTCGACCACGTAGTCCTTGCCCAGGTAGCCGGCTATGGTCCTGGCCTTCGCCGGGGACTCGACGATGACCAGCTTCCTGCGGCCGTTTACCCCGGCCGTGGAGCCACCCGTGGCTTCCTGCGTGCCTGCTGCCACCATGTCCTGCCTTTGATGTCGTGCAATCGCCCAGGAGAGTACAGCACAAAGAACTGCGCACTCCGGGCGCTCGGGCTTTTCCGCGGATCGCACCCGTGGCGCGGCCCGATCGGCCCCGCCACCCCTCGCTCTCTCCCAGGAGGGTAAACCCGCGGCCGGAGCGGCTATGTTCCCTGACCCCCCGCTGCAGATTGCCTCAAGGAGATTGAACCATCTCAGCCGTCGCGCACAATGGGTGATGATGATGATGGACTACTCGTACCTTGTGCTCTACATACCTCGGAACACGTCGAGGGATGCAGCACGGCAGATGCTCACCGATCACGCCGAGTACGGGCACTGGGAACTGTCGCGGATGCGCCTGTACGCCGACGGCAGCCGCAAGGCGACGTTGCGCCGTCCGATCATCCGCCAGGCTCACGCTGCCGCCGGTCAGCCGCGGCTGGGTGCCTCGTAGAGCGCTCTCGCGCCTAGTTGCGGACGGGAAGCGGGCGCACGGCGAACTTCGCCGCCATGGGCCCGACGCCGATGCCGGCTGAAGGCGCCACGTGCCTGCCCGGGTTGCGCTGCGCGAAGTGCCGCCAGCTCGCCGGGGCCGGCTCATCCAGCCCGTGCCTCACTCGCTGTCCAACGTCGAGACCCTGCAGGACGGCACGTTCCCCGAAAGAAGCTGTCGCGGGCATCCCCGCAGAATCAAGGTCGAACGGCGAGACGACCGGCGCCGCCATGTAGCTGTCCGGCGTGGCTGCGCGGTCCGTCGGCGACTTCGGCCGGCCAAGCCCGCCGTGATACGCGATAACCAGCAGGCAGCCGACCGCGGACAGCACGACCCCGATCAGGAATCCGCCGACCGCGCCCGGCGTGATCGCCGGGATGAAGCCCAGCGTGGCGGTGGCCACGACGCGGCGCGTCAGGGCGCCGTTCGCCGTGGCCACCCGGGCGGGCGTGTACCCGCCGCCAACCGGGAGGATCCCATGGCCAGGGCGGGGAAACCGCGCGCAGCTGGCCACGACGCCGTGCCGCCACGACTCAGCGCTGCTGCGGGACTGCGAGCCCGGCCACTGCCCCTGTTCCGGCAACACAGGCGACCCTCCTTATCGGCCGGCTGGCGCTGGCCACAGAGAAGTCGTCCCAATGACCCGCCAGCGTGCGGAGAGCACCGCCGGAACGCTCAGCAAAAGGGGGGTTAACGCTCCGGGGGAGTTGTCCCCGCACAGCGAGTCACGATAGCACTACCTACCGTGCAAGCGGCGATAATCGCAACTACACCCTGGTCCTGACTCATCACCCTCCGGCTCGTAATCCCCGATAATCCGGTCTGACCTGCGCTAACGACTAGGAAAGATCGAGAAAATTGTCGAGCACCCTGACCCCGAACCGCAGCGAGGAGACCGGTACGCGCTCATCGACGCCGTGGAACATGCCGGCGAAGTCCAGTTCCGCGGGCAGCCGCAGCGGCGTGAACCCGAAACACCGGATGCCGAGGCGCGAAAACGACTTGGCGTCCGTGCCGCCCGACAGGCAGTAGGGAACGAGCTTGCCCGCAGGGTCCTCGGCCAGCAGCGCGGACCGCATCGCCGTGACGAGGCCGCCGTCGAAGCCGGTCTCGACGGCGATGTCGTGATGCACGAAATCGCGCCGCACAGAGGGGCCGATCAGGCCGTCGAC
>JASIGS010000509.1 GCA_030052355.1 Streptosporangiaceae bacterium
ACTGACACGCAGGCCCCGCAGTCCACGCACTCGTCGGGCTGGATGTACATCATGCGCTCGCCCTCATAGATGCAATCGACCGGGCATTCCCCGATGCACGTCTTATCCAGTAGGTCGACGCAGCCCTGCGTGATGATGTAAGTCAACTTGTTGCTCCTGTTCGGCGTGTTGCCCGTGATCCTTCGGGGAAGACCGAGTAGTTACCTCGCGCCGACAAAACTAAGGCCTTCGGTCGTTTCCGGACACCGACGAATATCCCTTGGGGGACGCGTCACCCCCGGGGGCCTGGGCCGCGCGCGACGTGGACGCGGGCAGGAGACCGAACGCGTCTGCCACGGCGAACGCTCCGGACCTGTTGCGCACGCCGAGCTTACGGAACAGCCGGGTCTGGACGTTCTCGACCGTCTTCGGGGCAATACCCAGCACTCTGGCTGTCTGCCGGATCGAGTAGCCCTGGGCGAGCCAGCGGAGGATGTCACTTTCGCGGGCGGTGAGTTCTGGCATCTCCATCCGGCCGGCGACTCCGTCCTCCCAGCGGGCGCGCACGGCTCCTATCAGCGGCCGCATCGGGGTCTTGCCGACCACGAGGTAGCCCTGACTTACCATCCGCAACACAGAGAGGAAGTGGTCGTCGATCCTGTCGGCCGGCAGCAGCGAACAAGCCCCCGAAGCGAGTGCCTCGGCGAGCTCCGGCGGGTCCACCGGCTTGCTGTGCACAAGGATCGCCGTAATGCCGAGCTCTGCGACCAGATCCCAGTCCTGCTGCTCCGGATCGACCAGGACGCCCACGATCGGGCCGCGGTGCGAGCGCGCCCAGTCCGTGTCGGCTACGGGTGCATGCGTCCGTATCAGCACGAATGGCATCCGGGTCGCGACCAGGACCGCCGCTATCTGATCGAGAGCGGAGCCTTTCTGGCCAGACACCACCGTCAGCACCGGGAAGTCGCCGCTGTCCTCGCCGTCGTTCGCCCGCCTTCTAGGGGCCGGGGTCGCCGTGCGGTCGAGCATTCCGAGCGAGGCTGCCTTGGACACGGCGTGCGCGCTGCTGCTGACTTCCAGCTTCGCGAAGACCCGGCGCTTGACGTTCTCCACGGTGAGCGGGCTGATACTCAGCAAGGCCGCAATCTCACCAACGCTGTGGCCAGAAGCTGTCAGGACGACAATTTCAACTTCGCGGTCGGTCAGGCTGCCGGGGGTTGTACGCGCGTGCCGCGCCTTGCTAGGCCTTAGCAGCGTGAGCAGTGCCGTGAGGCCGTGCGACTCCGGCACGAGCGAGCTGACGCCCGCGCGGCAGGCCGCGGCCAGATCCTGCTCGGTTGCATTGCGGTACATCACTATCACGTTCAGCTCAGGGAACGCGCGCTTCAGGTCGCCAACCAGGGCAGCCATATCGCCCAGCCTGGGGCCCGCATCGAGGATCACGACATCTGGCTGGCGCAGTTCGCAGAGCGCAAGGATGCCATCCGCCTCCGCAACCTTGCCCACCACGTTGATCTCAGGCCGAATGGCCAGGCAGGTGGACAGGGTGTCACGGAGCAGACGACGGGACGACTGCACGACTACTCGGACGCTTGGGCGAGCGGGGGACGTGGCCATCGTTAGCCTATTCCGGTATCCACAACTGCGGGTTAGTCAGGAAGCGGAGTGGAGTCTACGCCGGAGCAGCCGTTTACCATGGCTAGTTCACCTTTATTTAGTATCTGCCGTGTTACCTGCATGTGATTCAATTCACTGTCCGAACTGGGCAGAAGCGGCCACAGGCTGACCACCAGCCCGCGGTGGCGGCTGTGACGTGCCCTTTCGCTGACCGAGCACGAAGGAACGCCCACCGACGACCGCCTGACCACGAGTGCGTTAGCAACGCGCTCAGCGGGGCTGGCTGCTGTTGTGCGGATCTGCGCAATTTGCTTGTACAAACCTTCGGATTAATGAGGTTGACTACGCGCTTTCCCGCTCGCTGCTAAGGAGGATACCGTTTCGATAGGTCCGGTGCACGGCAAACGCTTGCATGCAGTCATAGCGAATTCTGTTCGGCGTTGACCGGGAACCTCGCCGGCCCGGGCCGGCCGGGCAGCCCGCACGGTCGCTGGGCTGCGGCTGATGGCAAAGCCGCTGGTCAGGACCCCTTTGTCAGGACGCTGCCTTGGGTGCCTTGGCTCATCGCGCGCGGTTAGACGTTGACGACCGTCGGCTGTGCGGTCGCTGTCACCTCATCGGCGTGTCGAACCGCCAGGACTGCCGAGCGGGCGCTTGGCCTGTCCTCCCCGTGAACAGGAGCCCCCCGGGGGGTTACCGTCCCCCGAGGGTTATTGGTCCCTATCCCGGCCCAGTCGAGCCCCCTAGTGTGCCGCAGGGTGAGGAACTTGCTGATCCTTGCCCCGCTCGAGACCCGGCAGGGTCTCGTTGCGTTCCCTCCGTCGTTGGAGGACGCATTGGTCGGTCAGCGATGGCCGCTGGGCCGCGCGGCCCGGCTCCGGCGGCAGCGTATGTGGCCCGTAGTGACAACGGCGGGCGTCGGCCTGATCGCCGGCGCCGGGGCGTTAGCCGCGTCCGAGGACATGGCCGTTCACTACCGGACCCGCTGGGCGATCAGGCACGAGCAGAGCGGCGATCCGGGCGCGATGACCACACCGGTGGCGCGCCCGGATCTGCTTGCTGTGCTGCGCAGCAGCGGAATGACGAAGTTCCAGGCCATACGAACGGAGACAATGCCATGCGCAACCGATGGTTGGTAGTCCCCGCTCTCGCAGCCGCGGCCGTGGTACTCGCGGCCTGCGGGAGCAACAGCAGCAACCCGGGCGACCCATCAGCCAACACCAACAACCCTCCAGCCGCGACGACGGCCAGCCACACCAGCACCGTCAAGATCAAGACGAAGCACACGAGCAAGGGAACCGTGCTCGTTGATGCCGCTGGGCACACCCTGTACTGGTTCGCCAAGGACACAAAGACCACGTCGAAGTGCAACGGAACGTGCGCCAGCTACTGGCCGCCGGTCATAGGCAAGCCAGTCGCTGCGGCCGGCACTTCGCTGCCGCACGGCTTCGGGACGATCAAGCGGGCGGACGGCCAGACACAGGCGACCTATGACGGGCATCCGCTTTACACATACACCGGAGACGCATCGGCAGGCCAGGTCACTGGCAACGACCTCGACCTTTCTGGCGGCTGGTGGTATGCGATGACCCCATCCGGCTCCAAGCTCGGAAAGAGCTCATCAACGTCGACTTCAAGCAGCGGTGGCAGCAGCGGCGGTAGCAGCAGCAGCGGCGGCGGCTGGTGACCATGGGTCATCCCCGGGCTGGTCGCAGCTAAGGCGCTGCAGACCTCCTCTAGTCCGCGGTGCTGTGCAGGGTCAGCTGCACGGCACCGCGGACTGCTGTCCGGGGTGCCTCACCGAGTTCTTGGTCGCTGTCCTCCGGCTCGCGGGTGGAGTCACTCCGGGCGGCCGTGCGCGGCCAAGATGTTTGCTCAGGACGGCGCGACAGTCGTCGAAGCCGCCCGGCGCTTAACCGCCAACGGCGCGGCCGGCCAGGAGCTTTCGGGGGCTCCCATCGGCGGCCGACTCAAGGTTGACCTTTTTGCATATTTGCTGGCAGCGCGCTCGCTAGATACACCCCCCAAGGGTTTTTCGTCCCCTGAGAGATTTTCGTCCCTGTGCGGAAGCGGTTTGGAGCATCTAGCTTGTGGCAGGTAGGGAGTTAGCTCGATCTCCAGCCTCGCGCCGAGACCGGCTCTGGTTTTGGTGCGCTTACAGTCGGAGGCCACGTGGTCCCAAAGCACCGGAGGTCTGAGCCGTCGCTGGCTTCAGTAGGTGCACCTGTAAACACGGTTGACTGGCCCGAGCCGGACGGGTACGGCCCCTATGCAAACACCGCCGGGTCCACGGCCCTGCACGCGAGGGTCGGGCCCGCGGGCAACGGCTACCCTGCGTCAGACGGTTACAACGGTTACAACGGCTACAACGGCCGTGCCGTCGAACCAGGCTGGGCTGCACCATCCGACGGATATCCCTGGCAGGAATGGCAGGACCCCCAAGATTGGGGGCCCGCGCCGGCGCTGTACCCCGACCATCCGTCAGCGCCGGTACCGCGTGTCCAGCTCTCGGGCGACCATCCGTCGCGGCCCATGCCAATTCCGCGTGGGTACGGTGCACCCGACTTGCCGCGTCGGCAGGCGGCGGCGCCGGCAAGGGCCTGGAGCCCGCAGCCAGCGCCCGATGCCGATTACCGCAACGGCAACCGCTGGCTGCATGCCGTCCCGGACAACCCGCCCGCCGCAGACTACGCAGACTACGCGGACTACGCGCCGTATCCGGGGCAACCCGTAACCGACCTGGCAGGTCCTGACTGGCGCGAGACGACCGGCTGGCAGGAAACTACCTACTACCGCCACGAGACCGGTCCAATACCCGCGGCGGGTCCGTTCCAAAACGGCCGCCACCAGGGCGGGGATTCGCTGTGGAACGCCGGGCAGGTTCTCACGGCGGCCAACGGTCAGGCGGCCCAGATCGCGCGAGAGGCGGAGGACTACGCCACCTCGATACGCGAGGCTGCGGAACGCGAGGCGGCCGCGATAGCTCAGCAGGCGGCTGGCCAGGCCGACACGCTAACCCAGCAGGCCACGAGCCATGCTGCCGCGATTCGCGAGGCGGCCGAGCGGGAGGCTGCCGAGCTGCGAGCCCGGATCGAGTCGATGTCCGGCGACCTCGGCCGACTGGCCGCATTCGTCACCGAAAACCTGACCGCCCCGGCGATGCCCGCGATCGCTCCGCCGCTCCCGGACGCCATGCCGGCACTGCCTCAGATGACGCCAGTTCTGCCGGAGACCGTGGATCCAGGGCCGGACACCAGGCCGGCCAAGCCACACGCCAGGCCGATCGCGCCGGGCACTGGCCCTGACACCCGGCACGCAGAGCCTGAGACCACCAGGCGCGTGAGGCCAGATACAAGCCCAGGCACCAGGCCGACACCGACAAGGCCGGGTACCGGCCGCGCGATGCCGGACACGACCAAGCGTGTGAGGCCGGACACCGGGCCGGGCCACAGGCCAACAGGCCCCGGCGCCAAGCCGACCGGGCCAAGGACAGCGCCGGCCGGCCCAGGTGCCAAGCCGACCGGGCCAAGGACAGCGCCGGCCAGCAAGGCGGATGGGCGAAACAGGCAGCAGCGGGCCGCCCGCATCGTCACGGCTGGCACCGCGGCGCTGCTCTCGGTCGCCGCCATCGGCGCTATCACGATGACCGGCATTCACGGATTCAGCTTCTTCGTTTTCAGAGAATCCGGACAAGGTGAGACGCCGGGCACCTTCACTGACGCGGACTTCCTGGCTGGACAGAAGGAATGTCCTGGCCCCAAGGTGTGCCCTGCGCCGAAGCACCGCGCTACAACGACCGGGAAACATCACAAGACCACAAGCCAGACCTCCAGTGCGAGCAACTGAACGGCCGTAGGAAGGCAATTCTCGCGGGAGCGGGTCAATCCTCCGGAAGGAAAGCTCCGAGATGGCTACCACTAGGGATTACGGCCGAGAAGCGTACGGTTCCGGCTACGGGCAAGACCTATACCCGAACGACTATGCGCAGGACCAATACGCTCCCGAGTACGAGCAAGACCAATACGCTGCCGATGTCCTGCCGCAGTGGGATAAGGAAGACGAGTCTCCAGCGGACTACCAGCCACAGCGGCGCGCTCTCAAGACGGACCAGGACGAATGGCGCGCACCCAAGCGTGGCATGGATGACTGGATGGAGGGGAGCCTCAAGTTCGGTGGTAAGGGAATCAAGCGCAAGACAGCAGCACTTCTTCTGCTAGGTTCCTATGGTTTTCTGCCCCTGTTCTTCATGCTCCCGTCGCTCTTCACTTTCAACACGAACACCATTGGTGGGTCGGTCGACGACACGCTGGGCACTGGGGCCATGGTCAACCTGTTCCTGTGCCTGCTTGTCACTCCTACCGTCACAATCACCGGGCAGCGCTGGTTCGTTCCCCTGCGGCGCTGGTACGGGATCATGTTCGCGTGCTGCGGCATCGGCGACGCACTCGGTGCCGCTCTCTTCGATGACTTTGCGGGAAACCCGTTCGCCAAGCTGGTGGAGCACACCTTCACGCTCATCGGATTCCTCATGGTGCTGCTGGCCATCCCGCTGTTTATCACCAGCAACAACTGGGCGCAGCGCAAAATGGGCCGGTACTGGAAGAGACTGCAGAGGCTCACCTACGTCATCTGGGGACTGCTGTTCTTCCACCTAGCCACGCTGGAAGGATTCGGGTTCGAGCGCGGGAGCAACGGCTCTGGCTTCGCTGGCGACGGTGACGCAATCTTCCATCAGCGTCTTTACCAGTACTGCGCGTGCAGCGTCTTCCTGCTCACCCTCAGGCTGCCACCGGTGAAGCGGTGGATCGTCGCTCGTCAGCAAGAAGGCCGGAGCGGGCTGGTCTACCTGAGCGTCCTGCCGATCTTCTTGCTCTTCGTGTTCGGGTTCATCTTTATCACCAACGAGTTGATCTTTAAGGGAACGCACTCGTTCATGGAAAACCCGAGTGTCGAATAAGCCCGCGATCGTCATCCCCCTGTTCAGTCGGGGAAAAAGAGGCACATGATGAACGAGTCGTACGCTAGGCCCGGGTACGCCGAACGCGGCTACCCCGAACGCGGCTACCCCGAACGCGGCTACCCCGAACGCGGCTACCGCGAACGCGGGTCCCCCGAACGGGAGAAAGCCAAGGGCGGCCAGAAGAGCGGGCAGAAGAGCACCAGAACTGGGGGTGTCATACTCGCGTGCGTCGCCTCTTTGTCTGCTTTCTTGGTGCTCTGGGGCCTGTACTACGCGACAGGCACCGCCGAACGTCATAGAGTCGCGCTTGCAGCCGCAGGGTGTGAGCCCAACCTGCTGTCCGTCAACGTCGGATGCACCACGGTGCAAATGCTGAACAGTCAGTACAAGGGGATCGTGAATCCGGCAATCCAGCAGTTGGATGCTGACGTGGCCGATTTCAGCGCTAACGAAAGCCACAACCTCGCCGCGGCGGAAACGGCCCTGAGGGCGGAAGTGACAACGGCCGATGGGCTCGCTAAGGGTCTGGCGCAAGTTCCATTCCCGCCTTTTGCCGCCCCTGCAGGCAAGGTAGCGGTCCAGGCTATCGAGGCCCGTGTCAAATTGATGACTGAGCAGGCAAAGTCGTCCACGCTCACACAGTTGCGTTCATTCAACGCGCAGGTTAATGCCTCCGGCGCCGTCGTCCAGACGGACCTGACGCGTCTCAGCAAGGCTGTCGCACACCACCCGACGGTCAGCCAGGAGCCCTGACTCACCGACGCCTTGATCTGCGGCGCCCCGCCGCCGACAGATCAAGGCGTCGGCTGATAAGCGTGGGCCTTCGCGCCGGGCCCGGTTCAGGGTTCGCCCGAGCATCGTCCAGCGCGCGGAGACAGTCCGCCACCAGCCGGTGCTCAAGTGCTGTTTTCATGGACCCTCCCGGCAGGCTGCCGTCTGCGAGGCTGACCGGAGTCGACACGAAGGACGGTGTCTACCGCTGCCGCAAAGGCAGACCACTCGGCGCGAAAGGCCGCGAGGTGATCACGTCCCTGGTCGGTTATCGAGTAATAGCGTCGGGGGCGCTGGTCGTTTTCATGTACCCACCGGCTCGTCACCCAGCCCGCGTCGCGCAGTCGGTTCAGCAGCGGGTAGACCGTGCCCTCGCTGGTCAGCAAGCCGTCGGCGCGTGACAGGTCGCGCACAAGCTCGAGGCCGAATCGAGGCCTCTCGGCCAGCAGTGCCAGCACGCAGGGACCCAGCACACCCCGGCGCAGCTCCGTCGTCTCACCCGCATAATCCATGCCTCGCATGGTGCCTTGTCACGCATGACTTCGCAACCTGGCAGGGAACCCGCTGGCCAGGCCAGGAGCGCGCTTTACAGCGACCACAGCGCACGGGTGGGTGACATCCGCGCGGCGCGCAGCGCGGGCAGCAGCCCCGCGACGGCGCCGACGAGCAAGGCCGCCGCGATTCCGGCTGCCCAGGCCTCGGCGGGTATCACGGCGGTCTCATGCCTGGCGTGCGCGTAGCCGACGGTGCCAGCGGTGCCGGCGAGCACGCCAAGGACGCCGCCGGCGAGGGCAAGGAGGATCGCCTCGGCGAGGAACTGGACGCGGATCTGGCCCTTGGTCGCTCCCAGGGCGCGGCGCAAGCCGATCTCCGAGCGCCGCTCGAGTACGGCGATGACCATAATGTTGGCCACTCCTATCGCGCCGACGAGCAGGGCCACGGCTCCCAGGCCGAGGAACAGCCCGTTCAGCGCCGACGTGGCGTCGAGCTGCGCGGTCAGCGTGAGCGAGGGCTGGCTGACATCGACCTGGCCGGGGTTCTCCGGGCTGGCGGTGGCGGCGAGAAGAGCATCGACACGGCCGACCTGGCCGGTAGCGGCGCGGACGTAAACCGTGGAAGGGTGGCCGTCGAAGCCGAGATAGCGCTCGCCGGCCGGGAACCCGACCAGGATCGAGGAGTCGACTCCAGGCGCCAGGACCGCTGGGCGCAGGATGCCAGCGACGTAGAACCACTGCGCGCCGACCCAGATCCGCTCGCCGGGGATCACGCGGTTGATGCCCAGGTACTGGGCCGCGAGGGCGCCGAGGACGGCCACTGGCTCCCCGGCGGTGGACGCGTTGAGGAAGCCGCCGGCCGCGACGCTGGTGCCAAGCGCTCGGGGCAGGCCGAGGCTGGCGGCCTGCACGGTCAGCCCGTTCGTCTCGACGGCCGGGATGAGGGGGCTGCGGTACACGTTGACTCCGCTGACGGCGCCGGTGTCCTGAACTTCGGTGACGCCGCTGATCCGGCTGATCATCGCGGCTGCTGATGTGGGGAGCTCGGCTGTCTGACCAGTGAGAGTCTGGCCGTTGGTAACGGTGAGCAGGTTGGTGCCGAGCGACTGGATCTCCGCCAGCAGGTCTGCCTGGGACGAGGCAGAGAGGCCGAGGACGGCAACGATCGCGGCGACCCCGATGGCAATGCCCAGCGCGGACAGTGTGGCGCGGAGTTTGCGCGTGCGCAGCCCGACGCTGGCGACCCTCGCGAGGTCCGCGGCTGTCATCCTGCGCGGCGTGGTCAACGGGCTGGCGGTCACGGCGCCGACCTTCCATCGTCGGCGGGCGGGGCGCACTGCGCGGCCAGCGACGTGGCCGTGTCGGTGACGACCTGCCCGTCGAGCATCTCGATTCGCCGTGGCATCCGGGCCGCGATCTGCTGGTCATGCGTGACGACCACGATGGCGGCGCTGTCGCGGTGCAGCTCGTCCAGCAGGCTCAGGATGGCCAGTCCCGTCGTGCTGTCCAGGTTGCCGGTGGGCTCGTCGGCGAGCAAGATCGCAGGCCGCCCGGCTAGTGCACGGGCGATGGCGACTCGCTGGCGTTCCCCTCCTGACAACTGGGTGGGGCGAGCGGATAGCTTGCCGCCCAGCCCAACCCGGCGCAGCGCTTCGGCGGCCCGCTGCCTGCGCTCGCCGAGGCGCACGCCGGCGTAGAGCAAGCCGTCGGCCACGTTGTCCAGCACGGAGGCGTGTTCGGCCAGGAAAAACTGCTGGAATACGAAGCCGATCCGGGTAGCCCTAAGCCACGCCAGCTCACGGTCGGTCAGCTTCGCGGCGTCGCAACCGGCGACGCTGACCTGGCCAGCGGTCGGCCGGTCCAGGGTCCCCATGACGTGCAGCAGCGTCGACTTGCCCGACCCAGACGGGCCAACGACGGCTGCGAGCTCACCAGCGCTAACGGCGAGGCTCACCGAGCGAAGGGCGGGCACCGGTGGCTGACCAGGGTAGATCTTGGTCACCTGCTCAAGCCGGAGGACTGTCTGGTTCTGCACGGGCGAGGTCTCGCTGGGAGCAGTGCGGCGCGCCTCGCTTGCCGCGGTCATGCTTGCGCCTCCACGACCCGCTGGCCGACGCCGAGTCCCGGACCGCTGACCTGAACCAGGCCGGCCGCGTCGTCGAACAGGCCGACGGTCACCGGAACCAGCCGGTACCGTCCCCGTGGCTCAGCGATCTGGACCTGATAGCCGCCGCTCGTGGTGGCCAGCAACGCCGTCACCGGCACCGCGAGGACGTTGCTGACGCTGCCGGTGGTGATCAGCGCCTCGACCGGCGCCTGGTCGAGACCGCCGGCCGCGCCCGGATGCAGCAGGCTGACGTACACCGCGATCGTCGCGCCAGACGACGACCCTGGCGACCCGGCCGGCCCTTCCGAGCCAGGCGACGCGGCTCCCGCTGAGGCCGCGGTGGTCGCCACGCTGGCGACCGATGTCACGACTCCCGGCGTGGTTTGCTGGTCAGGCAGCGTGATCGCCACCGTGTCGCCGGCCTTGACGTCGGACTGCAGTCCGGCGTCGAGATCGACCGTGACCTGCGGATCCGTCGACGTCGCGGTCAGCACCGGAGCACCCGGCGCTGCCCCCGTTCCGAGCGTGACCTGAACCGCGGAAACCAGAGCCGCCGACGGCACGAACACGGCCTGGCCGAGCGCCAGCGACCCGGTCTGGGTCACGCCCAGCTTGGCCTGCAGCTTCGCCACGCCGTCCGCGGTCGCCGCGCT
>JASIGS010000510.1 GCA_030052355.1 Streptosporangiaceae bacterium
CGCCGCCCTCGTCAGGCACGAACTGACGCCCGCTAACCTCGGTCCGGCGAGCCCGCGACGCGAGCGGCCGGGCCGCGATGCGGGCACGGGCCGCGACGGCGGGCGGCCGCCACGCCGGCCGCCGTCCCGGCGCGCCGCCCGGCCGCGCGAGTGCAACGGCCGTCCGCCCGGCAGGGCGGGCAGCGGCCGGGTTGCCGTGTTCCCGGTTGGGCCTGAGTGGCCCGTGCCAGGGGCGTTCCCCTCCGTGGCGGAAGCCAGGACGCCGGCCGCCACTGGCACGCGAAGCTCAGCCGTGGCCGAGACCTGAGCGGGAACGCTCAACGCGGGCGCGCTGGCGTGGTGCTTGCGCAGCGCCGGCAGGCTGCTGAGCCCGATACCCGCGAGGATGGCAGCGCCCGCGACCAGCTGGACTGGCCCGAGCGGATCACCGAACGCCACGGTGCCGATGAACGCGCCGACCAGCGGCTCGAGGTTCACGAACGCGCCAGCGACGTCAGCCGGCACCCGGCCCTGACCGAAGGCAAACAGCGTGAACGGTGCCACCGTGCCCGCAAGCACCAAGGCGATCAACGCGAGCACCGGCGCGGCGTGGGCAGGCACGGCCGGCCCGCC
Source organism: Streptosporangiaceae bacterium (assembly GCA_030052355.1). The sequence continues at coordinate 613 of JASIGS010000510.1, forward strand.
CTCCGTCGCCACCGCAACCGGCAGTACCACCACCGCGGCCGCTAGCAGCTGCATCGCCGTCACCGCCACCGGGTCACGGCCAGGCAGCAGCCTCGCCTGCGACACGGTGAACGCCGCGGACACTAGTTGCGCAGCCACCACCATGCCGTCTCCGGAGAGGCTCGATCCGGCCTCCTGACCGCCCGCGATGACGACCACGCCCAGCATGGACAGCGCGAACCCGGCCCACGCGACCGGGCGCGGCATGCTGTGCCCGAGCGCGGCCGCGACGACCGCGGTCAGTACCGGGGTCGCGCCGATGAGCAGCGCCGCGTGCGTGACGCTGGTCCGGTCGACACCGACGTTCTGCAGCAACACCGCGCCGCCATAGCCGACCGCGCCGGTGATCAGGATCGCTGGCCTGCACGCAGCGCGCAGCCGCGGGCCGCTGACCACCATCAGCACGGCGGCGGCCAGGCCGAACCGGGCGGTGGTCAGCCAGGCGGGCCCTAGCCAGCCGAGAGCCACCTTCGACAGGGGCACGGTGGTGCCCCAGAGCAGTCCGGATGCGGCGAGCGCTGCGAACACGAGGCGGCGGTTGCTGGTCATGCCACAAGGATCGTCGCTAACCGGCTGCCAATTCGGGCATCACGCGTCTATGCAAGATAATATTCGGTGGTATGGCTGTTGAACTTGACGAAGTTGACCTAGAACTGCTGAGTGAGCTGCAGGCTGACGCAGACCGCACGAACGTCGAGCTCGCCCGCCTGGTCGGGCTCTCCCCCGCGGCGACGCTCAACCGGGTGCGCAGGCTCAAGCAATCGGGCGTGATCCGCGTGATCAGCGCCCGGCTCGATCCGGAGGAAGCCGGGTTCCCGCTCCAGCTCTACGTCGGGGCGACCCTGGGCCGCCACGACCCGCGGTCGAGCCGGCTGTTCGAAGAGCATGTCCGGGCCTTGCCGCAGATCATCTCCGCTGACAACGTCACCGGCGAGATGGACTACCTGCTCAGCGTCGTCGCACGAAACGTCACCGAGGTGCAGCAGGTGCTTGCCTCGCTCGCCGCCAGGGGCGGCCAGCGCCTGGTCACCTACCTCAGGCTCGAGGAGATCAAGCCGCCGTCCCGGCTGCCGCTGATGACAGGTCCGGGTCCGGCCCGGGCACAGCCGGCCGCCGCGAGGTCACGCTGACGGACCCTGCCGACTGGCCATCGCCACGCCGGGCTTGTCGTCCGGCGGCGCGCCCTCCGGCTCGGTGCCGGCCGCCGTGCTGCCGCCCCCGGGGGCGACCACCGTTGCGCCCGGCGTGCCGGAGCCTGCTTCCCCGGCCTGGTCTGCTGTGGCGGCCGACCCGGTCTCTCGCCACACCTCCTGCACGATGACCTGCGCTGCCCCGGCCGCCGGTATCGCCAGCAGGGCCGCCACGAACCCGCCGAAGATCCCGCCGATCCAGGCGCCCAGGGAAGCGCCGACCAGGATCGACACCAGCACGATGAGCGGGTTGACCCGTACCGTCCGGCTCATGACTACGGGGTTGAGCACGTGGTTCTCGAGCTGGGTGTAAACGAGGAACACGACCAGGACGATGATGGCCGCCGGAATTCCCTGCGTCGTGGCCAGCAGCACCACCGGGATGCCGGCCAGCGCCCCGCCGATCATGGGCAGGAAGTCGACGAGTGCGACCCACAGCGCGCACAGTTCCGGGAACGGCACGCCGAGCGCCAGCAGCGTGACGAGCACGACGACTCCCGCGATGACCGACGTGGTGAAGTCCCCGAGCATGTACCCGGTGACCGATCGGTTCACCTCCCTGGCCACCCGGCTGTACCGGCTTGCCCGTTCCTCGGACATGAGGCTGAGCAGCCCCCTGCGCAGCTTGGGCCCTTCCAGCATCAGCAAGATCACGAGCACGAAGATCGTCAGCAGCGAGAACAGCAGCGATAGCGCTCCCTCGCCGAGGCTGAGCGCCGGCTTCGCCAGGTCCCGGGCGTAGCCCGCGAGTTTCGGCGCGTTCTTCTTCACCCAGGTCTGCAGGTGGTATCGCATGATCAAGCGGCCGATCCAGCCCGCCTCTTTGCCGTGCTGCGCTTTCGTGACGTAGGCCGGCAGATTGTCGGCTAGATGACTTATGGCGTCGACCAGCGGCAATCCGAAGGCCGTCGCCAGCGCGCCGAACGCGAGGACCGCGAGCAACGTCACCACCGTGACCGCGATGCCGCGCCGCCGCAGCACCCGCTGCAGGAGGATTACCAGCGGATTGAGCAGCAGGGCGATGAATCCGGCGACGACGAATAGCAGCAGCACATCGCGCAGCCGCACGACGACCTTGGCCGCCAGGTAAACCAGCACGACGACGCCGACCGTCACCAGGATTGCCCGCAGCGGCACGCCGGCCGACTCGGCCGCTCGCCACATCCTGGCCCGGCGCGTTGCGGGCGGTGGCGGTGGCGATTCATCGCTCATATCGCCAGCATGCCAGCCCAGCCCCCGTGCGCGAGGCACCGGCCGGTCATCACCCGGCCGGGTTTTTATGACTGTCTCGCGCTAGTTCATGGGCGGCGGCGTGCCGTGCGCGCTCGCGGCCAGGGCAGGGTCCCACTCACACGCCTCGCAGGAGTGATCGAACGAGGAGCGGAGGAACTCCATGCCGTAACCGTGCGGGTCAGCCTGCACGATGACGTCGTCCCAGTCCAGGACGTATTCTCCCAGGTCGTCGTTCCAGCGCGCCGCTGGCGGCGCCAGCTGGTGGTCTCCATAACCGGCTGGTACTGGATGCGCGTACGCGTAGAACGCCGCCTTCGGATAACGCCAGTCGCCCGGCCACCAGCCGACGGCGACTTCCTGGGCGTCCATGGCGTTCCGCATGATGAAGTCGCCGGCAGGCGGATCGGCAGGCCTGCCGGAGAACAGGTTCACGGCCAGGTCGAAGGATCCCCACCAGGCGTTGACGGGGGTGGACCGGCCGCGGAACGGCGCCCGGTATTCCGCCAGTGCCATGGCTGCCTGCGTCGCGGCCGTGAAGTACCTGGCCACCTCGTCAGGGTCGTAGCGGAAGTGCTCGTCGTCGGAGTCCAGTGGCACGCTCCACGGCACCTCCTGTGGCTTGAAGTCGATCTGCACGTCGCCGCCGGCGCGAGTCACCGCCGCCAGCACCTCGCGTGCCACGGCGCCAACGGCCCTGTCGGGCGCCAGCGGGAAG
>JASIGS010000511.1 GCA_030052355.1 Streptosporangiaceae bacterium
TACCCGTGTGAGCTGCTCACACCGTAGGTTGCGAGCGCCGTAGGACCCGATCTCCCGAAGAAAGGTCATCTGATCCTCCCGGCCCGACACGCCAAGCGTGAACTGCGGCCGGTGCGGTCCCGGTGTCACATCACGAATCCGCGCGCTGATCGCGAACCGGCGGAGAAGGCTAGCAACGTCATCGATAAGCCGCCGGCTAGTCGAGCCGTAATATATTCGCCCGCTCCGGCCGTTGCGGTTGATGGTGACTGAGCCGTCGGTTGCCCAGAGATGACGAAGAAACAGGGCCACCTGGTCATCTGGCAGTCGGAAGACTCCGGGTGGCACGAACTTCTCATGTGACCGCAGCCCGAACAGCCCAAGCTCATCGAGCCAGCTCGCAATCGGGTTGCGACGACCGCGGGCGAGGTTGAATGGCGCGGGGAGCCTGAGGGTAGTGACCCGCGCCGCCGGGTACTCGTCACGCACTGGCGTGATGCCGAAGTGCTTCGCCGCCTCCGCTACGACGGCCAGATTGGCCTCGTCGACGCTCGCGTACCGGATTGGCTGATTGCGCACGAAGGACCCGTCCCCGAGCATGTGCGCGAGCAGCACCACGCGATCGGTGGGCCACGGGTCCGGTGCCAGCGGACCAGGCACCGAGCGCGGCACCGCAATGCGCGAACCGGGAGGGAGCTCGGCCAGAGGCACCCAGCCTTCGAGGGTAAGGAAACGATGATTCCCGGTCGCTTCTATCTGGCGGCCGGAAGCGAGGCGCAGCAGGAACGCCTCCTTCCGCCCGGTCGGGAAGGCGTGGCTCAACGTGGCCCTGATGTACTTCAGCCGGTCGTCCAGCGCCCACACCGGGACGTCGCGCTTTCCTGCGGCGACCAGATCCCCGATAGCCACTTCCTCATTCGTGTCGGCTCGCATGACCCGCGTCCTCGCGGTCAGGCAGCCGCTTTCGCGTAGATCGGCCAGAAGAGGACGTTTGTCCGTTCTGAGTTCGGGACCCCGGTTGAGCTGGGCGAGTGCCACGACGGGCACGTCGAGCTCCTTGGCCAGCAGCTTCAGCGAACGGGACAGCTCAGAGACCTCCTGCTGCCGGTTCTCGACCCGCCGCGGAGAGGTCATCAGCTGCAGGTAGTCGACGACGACGAGGCGCAGGTCATGGCGCTGCTTCAGGCGCCTGCACTTGGACCGGATCTCCATCATGGACATGTTCGGCGAGTCGTCGATGAACAACGGTGCGTCCACCACCTCGCTCATCCGCCTGGCCAGCTTGGTCCAGTCGTCCTCGCTGAGCTGCCCGGTTCGCATCGCCTGCAACGGCACCCGCGACTCCGCCGACAGCAGCCGCATGGTGATCTCGTTCCGGCTCATCTCGAGGCTGAACAGCACTGACGTGAGCCCGTGCCGCACCGACGCCGACCGCGCGATGTCGAGCGCCAGGGCCGAGTTGTGCGTCGGGATCATCGCACGGCCCGCCAGGTACAGATGGTCCGCGCTGTCGACCTGCACGCACCGGACCGGCCGGGACGCCACCGCGCGCACCCCGGTGATCGCCCGGCCGAGGTGCTCCCGCCGCCACGTGCGCCGCGCTTTCAGCGCCTTGCCCGGTAGCCGCGCCAGCGGCAGCATTGAGGGAACGACAACGCTCCACGACTCCCGTCCGGACGCCTTAGCCCTTAGCCAGCGGCGCTTCCGGCGTACGTGCGGGACGCAGCCCAGGGTCGCGGCCAGCTCGGCGAAGCCCTCGGCCATGTCCTTCTCACGGCTGGTGAACCGGAACGCGCCGCGCCGGTCCACCGCGCCCGCCGAGTCGATGAGTCCCTGCACGAGGGCCAGCCGCTGGAGGAACGAGCCACGGAGGTAGGCAGCCGGGATGCTCCCGGAGTCAGACCGGCTGCCCGGTAGCGGTTGGCCGTCACCGGGTGCCGTACCGGAGCCGACGCGGCCGTCCGGATGGTAACCGGCGCTGCGGAATTCCTCGGCCATCCACTCCCGGTCCGACGCCGAGCACGCGCGGCGCCCGGCAGAACCCCAACCCAGCAGGCAGCCGAGCACGTACGGGTCGACCGGCAGCTCGGCTTCGGCGAGCTCGAGCGGCCGGGTCGCCGGAACCGCGTGGTTCCAGTGGCGCCGCGCGCGCAGCGACGTCGCGATCTGCTCGGTCGTGTGCGGCTTGACCCCGACTGCACGCGGTGTCCCCCGGCCGCTCCCGCCCCACTCGAGAGTCGCAGCAGTGTGCCCCATCCAGGCGGCGACCTGATCCGCCGTCAGGCCCGCCGCGCGCAGGTCACGGATCCGCTCGCGGGCTTGCGTGTCGTGGCGTACCGCGGACGAAGGCCTGCAGTCCCAGTCTGGCCAGTCGGCCGGGTAAGCAGGCGACCCCGGGCGCCGGCACTTGTCATAGGCCGCACGCGTCGCAAGGTCCCACGTCGACCACAGGTGCTGGCCGTCGGCAACGATCACGTCGCCGGACGAGAATTCCACCTCGTAACATGGCCGGTCCAGCATGACGTCGGTAGCGGCGACGACCGTCACGGGGCGACCGTCGGCGCCGAGCAGCTGGTCGCCGACGGCGACCTCACCCATGGTGGTCCAGCCGTCGGGAGTCGGCAGTGGCGTGTCGAGAGCCAGCGCCTTGCCCATGGCGGGCCGGGCGGCAATCACGATCATCTGGCCGGGGTGCAGCCCGTTGGTAAGCGCGTCCAAGTCGGCGAAACCTGTTGGCACGCCGGCCAGCGTGCCGCCCCGGCTGCCGATCGCCTCGATCTCCTCGAGTGCGCCCGGCATGATCTCGGCCAGCGGCATGAAGTCCTCGCTGACCCTGCGGTCGGTGACGCTGTAGATCTCGGCTTCGGCGCGATCGACCAGATCGTCAGCGTCGCCGTCGCCGGCGTAGCCGAGTTGCACGATCCGGGTGCCCACCTCGACCAGGCGGCGCAGGATGGCCCGCTCCCTGACGATGCGCGCGTAGTAACCGGCATTGGCCGCGGTCGGCACGGACGCGATGAGCGTATGCAGGTAGGGAGCGCCGCCGACACGCGCGATCTCGCCCCGCCGGGTGAGCTCCGCCGCGACCGTGACCGCATCGGCTGGCTCGCCGCGGGCGTAGAGGTCCAGGATGACCTCGTGCACGATCTGGTGGGCTGGCCGGTAGTAGTCGTGGCCCTTGATGACGTCGAACACGTCGGAGATCGCGTCCTTCGACAGCATCATCCCGCCGAGGACGCACTGCTCAGCGGCGAGGTCGTGCGGCGGTGTCCGCTCGAAATCCTCGCCCCTTGGCACGATCTCCGCGACGCTCAACCTGCAGCACCTCCCGCATGCCACTTCCGCGGCATGAGCCATCTGGCGTCACAGGCAGGGCGGAAGTCATGCCTGTTGTATCGAACGCCTCGGACAGTCTTCAGCCACTCAGCCGACGCGTCGAACCATGCTGTGCACAGCCCTGTGGACAGTCTGTGTAGACACGCCGAAAGCACTGTGCGCAGATTGGGGAGTGTGCTGTGGATAGAGCTGTGCACTCACGCTTGTCATGCCTGCTGCCTGCGAAGACGCTTTGCACCGGCTGTGCACAGAAGATTTTTCCGGCCCAAAATAGGCGCCGAGTTATCCACATTGGAAAGTTGACGTCCAACGTCACGCGGGAAGTTTGCCGGAAGCCCTTACGGCAGAGCGTTTCTGCCAATCACGGAACGGCGCGGAGCAGCGCGCGCTACAGTTCGACCATGTGTTCGAATCCGGCCGATGAGGGCCCTGCGGCTGCCGCGGCAGACCTCGCCGTCTTGCTCCGCCGGGTCATCGACGAGCTGGCGGCGGCCAGCGTCGTGCGAGGCACAGCAGGGCAAGCCACGACAGGGCAAGAGGATGTGCCCAGCCCTGAGTTCACCGAGCAGCTGGCGCGCGCGTGGGCGATGATCGCGGCCGCTGATCCAGAGGTCGCCGAGCGGGCTGCCCGGTACGCCTAGCGGAAGGCCTGGTACCTAGCCCGCGGCGACCTCGACGTCGATCGTCGCGCTTACCTCGGGGTGCAGGCGAACTGCTACCTGGTGCGCGCCGACTGTCTTGATCGGATTCGTGATCTCAATCTTGCGCCGGTCGAGTTCGGGGCCGCCCGCGTTGCGCACCGCCGCGGCGATGTCGGCCGTCGAGATCGAGCCGAACAGGCGGCCGCCGCCGCCGGCCCGCTTCTCCAGCCTGACCCTCAGGCCAGCGAGCCTGCCCGCGGCTTCCCTGGCGTCGTCGAGGCTGCGGATCTCCCGTGCTGCCCGGCCGCGCTTGATCATCTCGATCTGCTGCTCGGAGCCGCGGGTCCACGGCATCGCCAGGCTGCGCGGCACGAGGTAGTTACGGCCGTATCCGGCCTTGACCTCGACCACGTCGCCCGGGGCACCCAGGCCAGAGACCTCCTGAGTCAAGATCAGCTTCATCGGCTTGCCGCTCATGGCGTCAGCTATCCTCCCCGGCCTCAGCGCGCCGTGCTCGTGTAGGGCAGCAGCGCCATCTCGCGGGCGTTCTTGATCGCCACTGCGACGTCTCGCTGGTGCTGGGTGCAGTTACCGGATACGCGCCGAGCGCGGATCTTGCCGCGGTCGGAGATGAACTTCCGCAGCAGCCCGGTGTCCTTGTAGTCCACCCGGACGACCTTCTCCTGGCAGAACAGGCAGACCTTCTTCTTGGGCTTGCGGATCGGTGGCTTGGCCATCGTGGTGCTCCTTCGCTGTCCCGGCTTACCGGGATCGTTGGCAGAGCCCCGCCTCAGCGGGGATGGTCGGTTGGCCCGCCAGCGGCGGGATGTTCTTCAGCCCTGC
>JASIGS010000512.1 GCA_030052355.1 Streptosporangiaceae bacterium
GTGGACATCCTGTACCGGCGGGACCTGGCCGCGGTCACCGACCCGCAGCAGCGGGCCGCGCTGCGCAGCGAGAAGATCGCCGAGTACGAGGACAGGCTGTTCAACCCGTACATCGCCGCCGAGCGCGGCTACGTAGACGCGGTGATCCGGCCCGCCGAGACCCGTGCTCAGGTGACTCGTGCCCTGCGGACGCTGCGCAACAAGAGGCAGAACCTGCCGCCGAAGAAGCACGGCAACATCCCGCTGTAAGGCGGCCCGGTGGGACTGACCATCCGCGTATTCGGGGCGGATCGGGCTCGCGCAGACTAAGGACGATCCCACTCCGGTTAGAGTCGTCATTAACTATGTCCGAGACCGGCTCTCCGCTGCCACTTCTATACCGCTACGCGGTCATGGTCGACGTTGGGTACATCTACGCCTCGGCCGGCGAACTGCTGTTCGGCGTCGTCACCAGGAAGGACTACCGGGTCGATGCCGAGAAGCTCATCCACGCGCTAGTCAGGCACGCCGACGACCGGATAAACGGCGAACTGCTCAGGGTCTACTGGTACGACGCCGCCAAGGACCGGGTGCCGACCAACGAGCAGCGGACGGTGGCCCAGATGTCGTGGGTCAAGCTGCGGCTCGGCAACCTGAACAACCGCGGTCAGCAGAAGGGTGTGGACGCTCAGATCCGCGCCGACATGGAGACGCTGGCACGGCACCGGGCCATCACCGACGCGGTCCTCGTAGCCGGGGACGAGGACATGGTCCCCGCCGTGGAGGCAGCCCAGGCCTACGGCGTCCGGATCCACCTGTGGGGAGTCGAGCCGCCCTACGGCACCAACCAGGCGGAGCGGCTCGTCTGGGAGTCAGACACGGTGGACGTGGTCGAGCGGGCGTTCGTCGAGCCGTACTTCGCCCGCGTGTACGCGCCCGAGCCGGGCCCGGTGGTAGGCGCGGACGCGGGACCAGCCAGGCCAGCCCACGTCGCCGCGGCGACCAGCCCGCAGGTCGCGCCCTCGCCGTCCCAGGTCTTCGGCGACCGGCACTCCTCGCGGTCGCTGTCCCGGCCGTTTCCCGTGACGCACCTGCCCCCCGCGAGGCTCGGCCCCGACAGGGAACGGGTGGAGGAGGCCGGCGAGCACGTTGCGCGCAAGTGGCTCAACACGCGCGGCGAGGACAACATCCGCGACCTGCTGCCCGGCCCGATCCTGCCGCCAGTGATCGACAAGGAGCTGCTCGTCGACGCGGAAAAGGAGCTCGGCCTGTCGCTGCGCTCCTACCAGGAGGCCAGGGAGTGGCTGCGGGACGCGTTCTGGGCTCAGGTGCACCGCCACTTCGGCATCGTCGTCGGCAAGTCGAGAGACTGACCAGATGGAGTCCAGGGTCGCGTTCTCGGTCGTTCGCGGCGAGCCGTCCGCCGAGGAACTGGCGGCGATCACCGTGGTCCTTGGCGCGGCTGCCGCACGACGCAGGCTGCGCGCACCGGCCGCGGCACCGCGCTCGCGATGGTCGGCCCGGGACCGCCTCATGCGCCCCGCCCTGCGGCCGGGTCCGGGTGCCTGGCGGGCGAGCAGCCTGCCCTAGGCGTCACGCCGGGTGCTGGCGGTGCTGGCCGCCTCGGTGCACGCCTCGTGGGCGTCCTCGTCGACGGCAGGGCCTTCGATCGCCAGCAGCAGGTCCCGAAGGTCCTGCGACATCCTCTCGATGATCGTTACGTCTATCCTGCCGAGCAGCCGCTGCTCCGCGGTCGTGTTTAGGGCCAGGATCTGCTCGGTGCGCCGCCGGCCAGCAGGCGTGAGGGTGACCAGCACCTGCCGCCTGTCGGCCGGGTCAAGATCACGCCTGACCCAGCCCCGCTCTTCCATCCGCGCTATCCGGTTCGAGATCGCGCCGGCGGTGACCTGCGAGCCCCGCAGCAGCGCACCCGCGCTGCTGCGCTGGTTCGGGGCGCTGTGCAGGGACAGCAGCACCTCAAGCTCCCACGGCTCGATGCCCGCCGCCGCCAGTTCCCTGCGCAGTTCGCGTTCCAGGTGGTTGGCGAGCCTACGCAGCCTGATACCCAGCTTCTTGGTGGCCACGTCCACGTCTGGCGCCTGCCTGCAGAGCAGGTCGACCAGCACGTCGGCCCGGTCCCGCACCATCCCGGTCGTCACCCGGCCAGGATAACCCTTTAACGTTGAAGCACTCCCGTCAGCATGACCCCGCCTGGCGGCAAGACCGCGGCCTGGCGCGTCGGCGACGGGACGAACCCGACACCCTGTCAGTTGCGCGGTGACAAATCAGAAACAGGCGCCAGAGGCGGTGAAAGTGTCAGGGTGTCGCGGCGCCCGTGCCGACCCCGCGGCCCGGAGGGACGGCGACGAAGATATCGTTTAGTATTCAAGTATTGAACGTTAAGAGACCTGTCCCGTGGAGCCTCATCGTGACTGACTACGGCCATGAACTCAAGTTCGGGATCTTCGTCACGCCGTCCAGCCAGCGGCCGCTTGAAGTCGTCGACCTCGCAGTCCTGGCCGACGAATCCGGGCTCGACCTGGTGACATTCCAGGACCACCCGTATCAGCCCGCGCTCCTGGACGCCTGGACGCTGATTTCGTACGCGGCAGCGCGGACACGACGGGTGACTCTCGCGGGGGACGTGATCAACCTCCCGCTGCGCAGCCCGGCCGTGCTCGCGCGCAGCCTGGCCAGCCTTGACCTGCTCAGCGGCGGCCGGGTAGAGCTCGGCATCGGGGCCGGTGGCTTCCAGGACGCCGTGGCGGCCATGGGCGGGCGCAAGCTTGGCCCAGGTGAGGCCGTTGACGCGCTCGAGGAGGGCATTCAGGTCATCCGTCAGATCTGGGACGTCGGCACCAAGGGCGGCGCCCGGTTCAACGGCCGCTTCTACCAGCTGTCCGGGGCCAAGCGCGGTCCGGCCGTCGCGCACCCGATCAGCATCTGGGTGGGCGCCTACAAGCCGAGGATGCTGCGGCTGACCGGGCGGCTCGCAGACGGCTGGCTGCCGTCGCTCTCATATCTGCAGCCCGGCCAGCTGACGGAAGGCAACTCGATCATCGACGCCGCCACCGCGGAGGCGGGCCGCGATCCGGCGGCGGTGCGCAGGTTGCTGAACGTCAGCGGGCGATTCGCCCCGACGGCGTCCGGCCTGCTGGACGGTCCCGCCTCGCACTGGGCGCAGCAGCTGGCAGAGCTGGCGCTCACGGAGGGCATCAGCACCTTCATCGTGGCGGCAGACGATCCGGCCACCGTCGCCACCTACGCGGCCGAGGTGGCGCCCGCGGTCCGCGAGCTCGTGGCGGCCGCGCGTTCGGGCTCGGCGGGCGTGGCAAGGACGCCTCAGCGCGGCGAGCCGTCTGCGGACGGCCAGCAGTCCACGGGGCAGCTGGACGTGCGGCCGACCCCGGACGACGGAGTCAGGCTCAGCAGCACCCGGCTGTGGGACGAGGCCAAGAGACCCACCAGGGCCACTCCCCCGCCGCCCGGAACCGGTTACAGCCGGGCCGGGCGCTCCGCCAGCGCCGACCTTGTCCAGGTTCATGACATGCTCCGCGAGGAGCTGGCCACGGTGCGCGACCTCATCGTCCAGGTCCAGAAGGGCGCCATCGATGCGGGCCGGGCCAGGTCCGAGCTGAACCAGATGACGATGCGGCAGAACAACTGGACCATGGGCACCTACTGCCAGAGCTACTGCCGGGTTGTCACCGCGCACCACGGGCTCGAGGACTCGGCCGTCTTCCCGTACCTGAGGGCCAGGGAACACGCGCTAGGCCCGGTGCTCGACCGGCTGCATGAGGAGCACGTCATCATCCACGGCGTGCTGGACGCCGTCGACCGGGCCCTGGTGAGCTTCATCGGCCATCCGGACGACTTCACCGAGCTGCAGGAAGCGGTCGACCTGCTCACCGACACGCTGCTCTCGCACCTCGCCTACGAGGAGCGGGAACTCATCGAGCCACTCGCCCGCTACGGCTATTACTAGCCGCCGGCCAGCCACCCCCTAGACTCCTCACAGTCGAGAGGAGATACGCCCCCGTGCGCAAGGTCCTGATTGCCAACCGCGGCGAGATAGCAGTCCGGATAGCACGGGCGTGCCGGGACGCCGGCCTGACCAGCGTCGCCGTGTACGGCGAGGCCGACCT
>JASIGS010000513.1 GCA_030052355.1 Streptosporangiaceae bacterium
CTCGGTCTCCGGTACCGCCCGGGCGACGAGGTCCCCGCTGACGGCAGCGCCGATGACTCGGACTGGCTGGTGCTGCTAGACGCGGCAGGGCGCCGCGTCTTTGCCTTCCAGGAGGTTCCGACCCTCGCGCGACCGACGTGGCCCGCTCACGATGTGCCGAAGCAGATGCATCATGACTTCCGCGTGCCTGACATCGACGAACTGCGGCGGCAACGGGAGCGCGCCGAGGAACTCGGGGCCACCCTGCTGTACGACCGCAGCGACGACGAGGGTGAGCCGCTGTACGTGCTCGCTGACCCCGCCGGGCACCCCTTCTGCATTCTCGTCGGTTCGCAGTAGCGAGCCAGGATGTTCGTGCCTCCGCGAAGCAGGCGAACCTAGCCGGCTGAATCCGGCACCTCCCGCAGCTACCCTGAGGCCGTCGGGCTCAGCACGAGGCCAGTCAAGAGTCCCCAGCTAGCGCCGTGTCCTGCTGCCGGTGGCGGGTATGAGCAGGGTGGAGCGGGGGAGGCGACAGCCCATGTCCGGATCTCATGCCGCCCAGATCGTGATCCCGATCGTGGTGGCGATCGTGCTCTTCAGCTGGGTGGGGGCGGTGCTGTGGGCCAACGCGCACCCGCAGTACCGGAGCCGCAACAGGCCTCCTCGCACCGAGGTGGCAGGCGGGGCCTTCCAGGCCGTCGGCGGCGGCCGGCAGCTGATGCCGATCCCGGAGCGCAGGCCTGCCGGGTGGGAGCCGGCGCCGAGAGCGGGGGCGACGGCAGTTGCCCAGGTCCCGCGGGCTCGGGCCGGAGATGAGCATGTTGAGGCCGGATCCGCTCAGCCGCTGGCAGGCGCCGGTGCCGGCGGTGGTGGCCTGCGGCTCGGTGCGAGCGCCACGACCCCGGGCGGTCCGCGCTTACCTCGCTCGCCCGCCTGGTCCGCGCCGTCCGGGACGGCGCTATCTGAGCTTGGCTGAGGCCTCGGTCCGGTTGCGGACGCCCAGCTTGGGGAACGCGCGCTCCAGGTGCGTTCGCACCGTCAGCGGACTGATGCCGAGCGACTCGGCGATCTCCGCGTTGGTGTGGCCGGCGGCCGCCAGTGACAGTACCTCAGCCTCGCGCAGGGTCAGGCCGAGCATGGCGGCACGCGCCGCGGGGTCATCGTGCTCGGTGAGCGCGAGGACGAGGCTCCCGTGCGGGTCAGCCGAGACCACTGCGACGGTGAGCTGGGATGAGTCGCGCTGGAATTGGCCGGTCGCCAGCAGCGCGGCCGCCGGGGCGCCGAGACGCCCAGCCCGGACATACGCGATCCAGTCGTCGAGGGGGGCCGGGAGGCGTCCGGACGGAATCGGTGCGCCGAAATACCGGGTCAGCAGCTCGCGGGCGCGGTCGCTGAGGTAGCCGAGCTCGCCACCCGCCGTCAGCACCGCCGCACTCTCGGGATCGTGCTCCACCAGCGCCGTGAGCGATCGGACGTCCAGGCCAAGTGCGGTTGTCGCGGCGGCGCTCGCATACGCCCTGGCCAGGTGCGGGCGGAGAAAGTCGAGCGCGGCCCGGTCCCGCTCGGAGAAGTCCGTGCCGACGCGGTTGACCGCGACGCCTACGATGACCGGGTCCCGGGCGGTGAAGGCAACTCCCAGCTGGCGGTCGACCCCTACGTGCCGGAAGAACTCCTGATAGATGGGGAGCTGCCGGAAGGCACGCAGGGAGATGAAGTCGCTGATCATCCTGGCCCGCTCGTCCCTCGTCGCATCGAAGTGACTGATCAGCGGATGCTGGTGCATGTTCGTCTCGAAGGCCTCGAACATGTCAGGGAACTGAAGGAAGGGCTCCATCCGGGCGACGATGCGCGCGTTCGGCGGGTCGATCTCGTTGTAGGAGCAGACGTCGAATCCGATGAGTCGAGGGAGGATCGCCAGCACCCGGTCCGAGAACTCGTCCAGCGTGCACGGCTCGTAGAGCTCGCCGAGCGTGTCGGCAAGCTCACGGAGATCCTTCTCCGCCAATCCGGTCATAACGCCCATCCGAACCGTGTGACGATCTTCAGAATACGACAGACGTCGTATTTACTACTACCGGATGCCATAGATACAACAGTTGCATTAAAGGGGGGAGTCAGGTCCAGCCCACCCGGCTGGCTTGGCTGGTACGGCCGCGGTCGCGTGCAACGGCACACGGCCGCGGCCGTACCAGGGGATCTCCGGGACAGCTCAGCTAGAGCTGATCCAGGTGTTGCTGAATTCGCCGGCACTGGAAATCGTGCTGGTCGAGTCCTTATCTGCGCCGCTGTTGTCGACCATGATGATCTCGGTCGGGGTCTGCGTGCCCATCGAAGTGCCGTTTGCCGTGGCCTTGGTGTAGGTCACCGTGCCGAAGTCGGCGAGCGGAAGCACGCCGGATTCCGACGACGGAGCCTCAGTGATCACCTCGGCCGACGACCGGTCGAGGCCAGTCTGGTTCTTGGTGATCGTTTCCGTCCAGCCCTCGGTGACGTCTTCCAGCACCAGGGTGTAGGTCTCGGTCCCGGAGAACGTGACCGAGGCGCTGATGGTGTCGCCCGGCTTGACCGTGTTCGTGAAGTACACCGGGTCTGCCGGGTACATCTCGTACCAGCCGTAGTAGTCCGGGGTGGTGCCGTCGCAGTCGGAGTCCGTGCCGGTTTGCTCGACGGAGTCGCTGCTGTATCCGTCCAGGCCGACCCAGAATGCGGCGTACTTGTCGGAGCTGCTGCCACCGCCGCGGCCGCGCTTGCCGCCGCTGCTGCTGCTGGTGCACGTCGCCGTCGGCTGGGTCCAGCTCGCCGACACGCTGGTGAACGTGCCGTTGGACCCGGTGACTGCGTAGCCGGACCAGTTGGTGCTCTCGACCTCCTGGTAGCGGCCCGCCGCACTACGCGCGCTTCCCTCGGACCGCGCGGCGCCGGCCGGCCTGACCATCAGGCCGCCAGGCCGGAAGGAATGAGCCGACGTCGTGCCGGGCCGGATGCTCGTGGTCGCCGGGCGGTGCGTTACCGCCGCGCTGGCGGTGCCAGCGAGCGCGAAGCCGAGCACGACGACCGCGACACCTGCGGTGAGCCACCGGGTGGCGGCGCGCGCCAGGTATCGGGGTGCGGTCGCGCGGCGCCCGGGGTCGCCGGCCGCGGGTCTCGGCGGGCTCTGTTCACGTTTGGTCACGGGGTTCGTCCAGCGGTGTGCCATACGGTCTCCTTCAGCCGTCGTGGCGTGGCGATGATTAACCTGAACTGAGTAGATATGTCATTATTCAGACTGCTTCATCGCCACAGCGTTGAACATTTACGCGGAACGTACAGTGACGAATAGTTTTGGTTAAACAAAGTAAATCTAAAGGATTAGTAGATCATTTTGACGGACTCAGTCCGGAGCCAGGTCATCGCGGCTGCGCGGCCGGCCTGACTCGCAGGCGGGCGCGTACCGGCAGGTGGTCCGACCCGACGGCCCGGAGCACCGTCCCGTCCAGGCGGTCGATGTGGCGGCTGGCCAGCACGTGGTCAAGCTGCAGCAGCGGCCGCTCCGCTGGCCAGGTGCGCCCTCCGACGGCCGGCGCGTAGCCCGCCGTCAGCCGGGCGACCGGCCGCGGCATGTTCAGGTCTCCGGTGACGACCGTCGGCCCGTCGTGCCCGCCGAGCAGCCGGCGGAGCCGCCACAGCTGGACCGGGCTGAACGGCCGGTTGGTCAGGTGCGTGTTGACGAAGCGCAGCACATCTCCGTTGCCGAGCGTCAGCCAGACCATCTGAGCTGGCCGCGGAATGGTGTCGCCAGGAACGAGGCCCAGGCTGACGACCTCATAGCCGGCCACCGGCAGCGTGGAAAGCACGGCTATCCCGTACTCACCAGGCCCAGACCCGGGCGGGAGACCGAGAACAGACAGGTCGGGGAACGTGCACAGGGAGGTTCGCAGCAGCCTCGCGCCGAGCACGCGGGCGGCTGCCGACAGGGAGTCCTCGGGTGCCGCCGCAGCGGTCCACGTCTCCTGCAGCCCGATGACGGACGCTCCGAGCCCGCAGATGACCTGTTCGAGGTCGAACGGCTGGCCTGTTCGTGACATCCCGCAATGCAGGTTCATGCTGGCAACCGTCAGCGTTCCCGCCCGGGTCTGCCAGTGGTCCACGGCACCCAGGTCGTCCGCCGCCGGTGTGTCGTTCCCAGCAGGGCCCGGATCTCCCTCCGCACCGTCCTGCCTGGTCACGACGTCCTTCCCGGCATCCATCGGACAGATACTGCAAACTGCTCCAGGGTACTGAGCCGCGGTGTTACGGCGGCGAGCCGCAGCAAGTCACAGACTGTGCACATACCTGTGGACAAGAAGTGGATAAACAGGGGCTTCGGGGGATAACAGTCGGTATCTTGTGGATGACTAAAGAATCTTGAAAAGGTTAACGGAAAGCCTTGCGCCACAGGGTGCCGAGGCAGTAGAAATTCAGTCACCGCTTAAACCGCTAGCCGACCCGGGGAGCAATCCCCAAAGGGTAGCGCGAAGGCCGGGAAACCGGGCGTCGTGTGGTCAGTGAATTAAGTGGCGGCGCACTGCATACGCGGGCAGTCGAGCAATCGGCAAGCTAGTGTTGTGCAGCGTCAGTGGGGCCCCTGCATCTCATACATGTGGGGGCCTCACGCTTATGCGCTCACTTCCCAAACGCCCAACTTCAGGCCCGCATATTTAGGTCGGGGACCGTTCTGCCATAGTGGCCGCCGTGACAAGCTCAGACCCAGGCGTCGCGGCGCTGGACTCCACGGCGGCGATGCTGCGGCGGCAGTCGCGCGCTTGTCGCGAGCTCGGCAGTCCGCTGTACGCAGACCTGCTGGCTCATGCGGCCGACGACCTGCTGGCGGGCGGACCGACCGCGGCCGTACTGGCCGGCCACCTCGGGGCGCCACTGTCGAGCGCGCTGGCGCTGCGCGTGCTCGGTGGCGCGCACGCGCTGGCGCTGACCGGCCGCGCGCCAGAGCTCGCCGCTTGGTACCCGTCCGCGGGGGGCGTCACCGACCCCGAGCCAGGCAGCCCGCGAGCCTGGGCGGCGCTTCAGCACACGTTTTCGGTGCAGCGCGATGAGGTCAGGTCGTGGCTGGCACG
>JASIGS010000514.1 GCA_030052355.1 Streptosporangiaceae bacterium
CTCGACGAGCGGCTCGAGGCCGCCCTGACGGCAAAGACCCTCAGCGAGCTCGCCGCGCTGACGACCGACCTGCCGGCCGCGCCAGGCCAGCCAGCCAGGCAGCCCGAGCCGCAGCCCAAGCCGAAGGACCTGGTGAGGTTCAACACCAAGGGCGGCAACGTGACGAGGACGGGCCAGTGGGTGGTCCCGGCGGCCATCGAGGCCGCCGTGGTGGGCGGCAACGTGGTGCTTAACTTCACCGAGGCGCTGATCACCCAGCCCGAGCTGGCCATCGAGGCGAACGTCCGGGGCGGCAATCTGGTCCTGGTGACCAGGCCGGGCATCACCGTAGACGTGGACGACCTCGAAATGCGCGGCGGGAACATGCATTTCGGCAACGGAACCGACCGTCCGGCGCCGTTCGTCCTGCGCGTGGCGGTGTCTGGGAAGGTCGCTGGCGGCAACTTCGTCGTCCGGCTGCCGAGACGGACATTCTGGCAGTGGCTCACCCGCAAGCCGAGGCCGTACTCCGCAGACCGCTAACGTGCTGCCGGCACCATCCGGTCCCGGCCTCCCAGCCACCCGGTGACCAGTTCAAGTGCCACAACGACCAGGAGCACCCAGACCGGCACCGTCCAGCCGCCGGTCGCCGTGTGCAGGAAGCCAACGGCGATCGGTCCCGTGCTGGCGATGAGATAACCAACTCCCTGCGCGAACGCCGACAACGAGGCGGCGGTGCGCGGGTCAGGCGAGCGCGCCATCGTGTAGAAGATCGCCAGGCCCAGTGTCGCTCCCTGGCCGAGCCCCATCAGCACCATGAACTCCGGGGCGAGTGCCGTTGGCCCGAACGCTGCGCAGGCCAGGCCGGCCCCGGTCGCGACCGCCGACAGGGCAGCCAGGCTCCGCTGGTCCCGGGCCCGGTGTGCCAGAACGGGCATGAGCATGGCCGTCACGGCGTTGCCGAGGTTCATCAGGGCGAGCAGGTCGCCAGCGTGCGCGGCACTGACCCCACGATCGCGGAACATCGTGGCGAACCACGACAGCGTGGCGTAGTACACCAGGCTCTGCAGCCCCATAAACAAGGTGACCTGCCAGGCCAGGGCCCTGCGGCCCATCGCCAGCGCGCCCGAGTTGCGGCCCGGGCGCCCGCCGGCCGGGGTCGGCTCTGGCACCGTGCGGTACCTGAGCTGCGGTACCCAGATCAGCACCGCGAGCAGGGCAGGCACCGCCCAGATCGCCAGGCTGAGCCGCGCCGCCGCTTCTCCGCTGCCCGCCGCCGTGAACAGCGGCACCGCGAGCAAAGACCCGACGATCGCGCCAACTCCGAGCATGAGCAAGTAGCAGCCGATGAGCAGGCCCGCACGCTCGGGCATCCGTCGCTTGACCAGGCTCGGCAGCAGGACGTTCATCAAGGCGATCGCCCCGCCAGCCAGGATCGTGCCGGGAAACAACAGCACCGAGGGTGCCAGCCCGCGGATCACGATTCCGATCACGAGCAGGACGAGGGCCGCGGCGAGTACGCGTTCCTCGCCGTAGCGGCGGCTCAGCGGTGCCGCCGTCCCGGAGAAGACGCCGAAGCACAGCACCGGGACGGCAGCCAGCACGGCCAGGGTGCCGGCCGAGACGTGCAGCACGGACTGGAGCTCGGGAAAGATCGGCGGCAGGCTTGTGATGACCAGGCGCAAGTTGAACCCGAGCGCGAGGATCCCGGCCACGAGCAAGGCGCCGCCGGCAGCCCGGGCAACTTCCCGGCTGCCCGCGGGCGACGTCTGCTTCGTGCTCACCAAGCCCTCCCGGGATCCGGTCATGCTGGGGTCGCGCCACAGCAACGGCCCCCTATCCTGCCACGCTCCCGGCGCGGTCCCGGCCAGCCGCGGGCAGGCCCCAGGGCAGCAGCCGGCAACCTTCTCGCGCTGCGCAGGCCGGGGCGCTACCCTGAACGCATGACAGTTTCGCGGACTCTCCTTCTCAGCGGGCCGTGCTGACAGACTGAAGTCAGCGCGGCCGCCCCTCATGCCTGAGGGGCTTTTTTATTTCTCAAACCGGGCCGCCGTACGAGCAAGGGCGAGGACGCCATGACCGAGCAGGTAACCGACAGGCAAGAACCCGGCACGCGCTCACCGGGCAGGCCGGGCAGCGACGACGGCGAGCCCGGCGACGTATCGGCGTTCCGTTATAACGCGGCGCTGGCGCGCGACATCGAGCTGGCCTGGCAGGCCCGGTGGGAAGCGGCGGGCACCTTCTATTCCCCCAACCCGTCGGGGACGCTGGCCGGCGGGTTCGAGCGGATGGCGGGGCGGCCGAAGTTCTTCGTGTGTGACATGTTCCCCTACGCCAGCGGGGAGGGCATCCACGTAGGCCATCCGGTCGGCTACATCGCCACCGACGTGTACGCCCGTTACCTGCGGATGACCGGCCATCACGTGCTGCACACGATGGGCTACGACGCGTTCGGGCTGCCGACCGAGCAGTACGCCCTGAGCACCGGGCAGCACCCGCAAGTCACGACCAGGAAGAACATCGACAACATGCGCCGCCAGCTGCGACGGCTGGGCCTGGCCCACGACAGCAGGCGGAGCGTGGAGACGACCGACCCTGGCTTCTACCGTTGGACCCAGTGGATGTTCGCGAAGATCTTCGATTCCTGGGTCGACGAGCGGACCGGCCGGGCGCGGCCTGTCAGCGACCTG
>JASIGS010000515.1 GCA_030052355.1 Streptosporangiaceae bacterium
CTACGGAAACTCGGTGGGCGCAACTGGGTTCGAACCAGTGACCCCTCGCTTGTAAGGCGAGTGCTCTGCCGCTGAGCTATGCGCCCGGGCCCGCGACCTCCGGATGGCCGCGCCCAAGCGTACCGCCCGCGGTCTGCTCCCAGTCCTCCAGCTTTCCGCCAGCCAACCCGGCGGTCTGCTGAGAAAGACCGCGCAGCAGCGCCGCGAGCAGCCTCGCCAGTTCCTCCTGCTCGGCGGGCTCGAGCACGGCCACCAGACCCTGCTCGTGGCCGAGCAGCCGCCCGACCGCGTCCTCCACGGCACGGTGACCGACCTCGGTGAGCTCGACCAGCACGAGGCGGGAGCCCCGCTCCGGCGCCAGGCGGCGCACCAGCCCGGACTCCAGGGCCCGGTCCACCCGCTGGGTCACCGCACCAGCCGTGACCAGGCACCGCCGGGACAGCTCGCGCGTCGAGAGCCGGTACGGCTCCCCTGCCCGGCGCAGCGTACTGAGCAGGTCAAGGGTCGCGGCATCCATCCCGATCGCCCCGAGCGTCCGCCGGCGCTCGTCCGACAGCAGCTTCGCGGCCTGCCAGATCCGGGTGAGGATGCCGATCGACCCGACCGGGACACCTGGCCGCTCCCGCGCCCACGCACGCGCAATCTCCTCGGCCCGGTCGCTCGTCACCCTGTTATCCTAGCGCACAACGTTTAGCGCTAAACGAGGAGGTGCGGTGCGCCAGGTGGTAGTCACCGGTGGAGGTACCGGAATAGGCAAAGCGGTCGCCGCGGGCTTCGCTCAAGAGGGGAACGACGTCATCATCACCGGCCGCCGACCGGAAGTGCTGGCCAAGACCGCGGCCGATCTTGGCGGCCGGGTCCGGGCTGTCTGCTTCGACGCCGCCGATCCCGGCCAGGTCGAACGGGCGCTGACCGACCTGCCTCCCACCATCGACGTGCTCGTCAATAGCGCTGGCGGCAACACCGACATCGGCGCCCAGGAGCCCGGCAGCCTGGCCGAGGTGGCCCTCGCGTGGCGGGCGAACCTGGACGCGAACCTGCTGTCGGCAGTGCTGGTGACTACCGCGCTTCGGCCGAGACTGGCAGCCGGCGGCGCGGTCATCAGCTTCAGCTCCATCGCCGCGCACCGCGCCGGAGCCGGCGCGTACAGCGCCGCCAAGGCAGCCGTCGAAGCGTGGAACCTGACACTCGCCAAAGACCTGGGCGCGGAGAGGATCACCGCGAACGTCATAGCGCCCGGCTTCACCGAAGGCACCGAGTTCTTCCGCGGCGGGATGACCGAGACTCGACGCTCGGCGCTGATAGCGCAGACCGCGACCGGGCGAGCAGGCTCGCCCGAGGACGTCGCGGCGGCCGTGCTGTTTCTCGCATCGCCGGCCGCCGGTCACATCACCGGACAGGTGCTGCACGTCAACGGCGGCGCACTGGGCTGATCTCGGCGCCTCGCACTGACCGACGTGCGACGCTTGGCACCGTGCCCGGAACCGGTTCGGCGGCGACAGTCCTCATCGTGCTGCGCGGCAACTCGGCATCCGGCAAGAGCTCGGTTGCGGCCGAGATCCGAAGCCGCCACGGATACGGGATCGCGATCGTCGGACAGGACAACCTGCGCCGGATCGTTCTCCGCGAGAAGGACGTCCCTCACGGCGCCAACATCGGGCTCATCGACATGGTTGCGCGCTATGCGCTCGATCACGGCTTCCACGCGGTGGTCGAGGGCATCTTCCAGTCCGACCGCTACGGGGACATGGTGACTGCCCTAGCCGAGGACCACAGGGGCAGGTCGTACTTCTTCTACCTCGACGTGCCGTTCGAGGAAACCTTGGTCAGGCACGCCAGCAAGCCCCAGGCCAGCGAGTACGGCCGCGCGGAGATGCGCACCTGGTACCGGGAACTGGACCTGCTCCCCGGCGGGATCGAGATCGTCATCCCGGCCACCAGCAGCCTCGATGCGTCAGTCCGGCGGATTATGGCTGACACCGGCCTTGCCGCCGCGAGGGACGTTGTTGAAGCTCGTGGTGTACCTGCCCCAGCACCGACCGTGGACGCCTCAGGGAGGCAGGGTGCTTAGTCCTGGCGAACCGGTGCTGTGCCGGAAACTCTGGCACGGCAGGGTGATGACGGCTGTGCCGATGCGCGTGATTTCTGACGCGCCGGCCCGGACTGTCCTGTACCAGGCGCCCGATACCGCGTTTCGCGGCGCTCGCACCCGGACCGGGATGAAGGTCCGGGATCGCTCAGAAGGCTGGGTGTCGATGGACCTCATCTGGGCCGGGGGAAGCCTCATCCGGATCGTCGAGCCGTGCGCCTGGCAAAGTGTCGACGTCGAGTTCGACGCGGCAGGCAATTTCAGTGGCTGGTACGTCAACTTCCAGGAACCTGTGCGGCGCACTGCGCTCGGGTTCGACACCGTGGATCTCGTGCTGGATCTCATGGTGGCAGCTGATGGCACCTGGAGCCTGAAAGACGAAGAGGACTTCGAGCACGCAGCGTCAACTGGCCAGTTGCAGCATCACACTGCGGACCAGGTGCGCGTCGCGGCGGCGCGGATGATCAGCGTGGTTGAGGATGGCGGCCCGCCCTTTAGCGAGAAGCACTGGCTAACCTGGCGGCCGCCACCGCACTGGACCGTCCCTGGGCTGCCGGTGAATTGGGCTCGGGAGTGACCAGCACGCGGGCCGGAGGGACCTGAGGGATCGGGCTCAATTGCTGCCAACTCAGGCCGCGGTCGGCGGCGCATGACTATGCAGGACCTTGCTGCCGTCGGGGCTGGTGGCGGTGGTGGTGCCGTCGGCATGGAGGGTGAGGGTCCAGCCCCAGCGGTGGATGGCGATGAGGTGATGGAATCTGCACAGCAGGGTGAGGTTGGCCAGGGCGTGCCGGCCGCCGTCTTTGCGGTGCACGAGGTGATGGACGTCGCAGGCGGCGGGGGGCAGGTCGCAGCCGGGGAAGCGGCAGTGACCATCGCGCTTGCGGACGGCGCGGCGCAGGTGCACCGGGATGGTGTCGATGGTGCCGGGGATGTCCAGCGGCAGGCTGACCGGGATAGCCGGGGCGCCGGGCAGGGTGGCGCGCAGCGCGGCGGCGCGGCCGGCCGGGCCGGACAGCAGCGCGATGGCCTGCTCGATCAGCATCCCGAGCCGGGCATCGGTTGTCTTGGTGGTCATCGCGGCGCCCAGCTCGGCCAGGCGGCCGGGATCGGCGAGCCTGGCGGCCAGGGCGTAGTCGACGTGGCCGGTGATGACGGGCTGGATCAGGGCGTCACACGCAGCGCCGCCGGCGTTGGCGGCGAGCTCATCGAGGGTGATGTCCAG
>JASIGS010000516.1 GCA_030052355.1 Streptosporangiaceae bacterium
GCGCCGCCTCAGCATCCAGCAGAAAAACAGCCGCCCCAACCATCCCCAGACCCAGGGCAAAACCGAGCGCTTCCAGCAGACCCTCAAAAAATGGCTCCCCGCCCAGCAGCCCCAGCCCGCGACCCCCGGCCAGCTGCAGGCCCTGCTGGACACCTTCACCGCCTACTACAACACCCGCCGGCCGCACCGCTCCCTGCCGCACCGCCAGACCCCTGCCACCGCCTACACCGCCCGCCCCAAAGCCACCCCCGGCAACCGCGCCGCCGACAGCCACGACCGGGTCCGCGCCGACATCATCGGCACCACCGGCACCGTCACCCTCCGCCACGCCGGGCAGCTCTACCACATCGGCATCGGCCGGACCCACGCCGGAACCCACATCCTGATGCTCGTACAGGACCTCGACGTCCGCATTATCGACGCCGCCACCGGCGAACTCCTCCGCCACCTCACCCTCGACCCCGGCCACATCTACCAGCCCACCGGCCGGCCGCACGGACCCACGCCCGGCACACCCCGCAAACGCAAACACCCCGGACCCTAACCGTGGGTTCGGGGTGTCCTCAATGTCTTGCGACATCACAATGGCGGTGGAGGTGGGATTTGAACCCACGGATGGGTTGCCCCATCACACGCTTTCGAGGCGTGCGCCCTCGGCCACTAGGCGACTCCACCGGAGCCGAGCCTACCTGAGCCAGCCGTCCCCCGGCGCGGCGGCTGCATCGCAGGTCAGCCGCCGTCGGCCAGCGCGCAGATGAAATGAGTTTCCAGCTTGGTTAACGGCGCTCGCCGAAGAAACTTCGCAGCAACTCGGCGCACTGATCGGCCAGCACGCCGCCGACAACCTCGACCGGCTCGCCCAGCCTGGGGTCGTGGAGCACATCCCACACCGAGCCCGCCGCGCCCGCCCGCGGGTCCGGAGCGCCGTATACCAGCCGGGACATCCGCCCGGCGAGCAGCGCGCCAGCGCACATCGTGCACGGCTCCAGCGTCACGACCAGGGTGCAGCCAGCAAGGCGCCAATTGCCGACGGCCCGGCCCGCGGCCCGGATGGCGATCACCTCCGCGTGGGCTGTCGGATCGGAATCGGCCTCCCGGCTGTTATGGCCGCGACCAATTACCTCGCCTGCCGGGTCAAGCACCACCGCCCCGACCGGAACATCCGCGCCGGCCGACGACGCCTCGGCCAGGGCCTGCAGCATCGCCGGCTCGAAGCTGGCCAGATAGCCGGTCACTGCGCTGCCTACGTGCCGAGCGCCGCGTCCAGCGCCCGCTCCAGAGCGGGTCCGAAGCCCATCCGCCTGGCCAGCCTCACGAGGGCCTCGTCCGGATACAAGTCGAGATCGCCCGAGACCGCGCCAAGATCCATCTCGTCCACCCCGAGGTCAGTGAAGATCGACATGTCTCCGGCCGGAAGGACCTGGTCGAGGTCCTCGTCGTCAGGAACGGGTATATCCAGGTAGTCGAGGACCTGCCGGGCGAGCAGCCAGTCGACCGACGCAGTCACATCCGACAGGAAAACGGAGACATTACCTGCGAGTACCCGGAGTGCAACGAAGAAATCGTCGCCAACGGCCGCCAGGCCGATCGTGCCGCCAATGCTCGGCTGCTGGCGCAACGCCAGGATCAGACCGTCAAGGTTCTCTGTCAGGGCAGCCGGCAGTACCTCGGCCTCCCAGACGTCGTCTTCGCGATACACAACGACCGCGAAGTCGCTCGCGCTCATATCCGACATTGCCGCTCCACAGCCTGGTTTCGAAGGGAAATGGTGTCAGACTCTCCTCTCCCTTGCGTGCGGAACCCGATGCTGTGTTGTGTGAGCGTTGCCCGACTCAGCGTGCTCGCCGGCGATCAGGGAACGGCCCCGCGCGCCGGCGCGATCGCGCCCGCCCGATCGCGTATGGTTGCTTGGGTTACTGGTCATTGGTCGGCAAAAGGCACTGAGCTATGCTGGCGAGTGGCACGCGAGATTCAAACTGCTCTCATGCGGTAACGACCTACTGCGACCGCGCCTAGGAGGTGATCACGTGTTGCGGAAGGTCATCACATGGGCAATCGTCATTTTCGTCGTGTACTACCTGGCTACAGACCCGCACGGCGCCGCAACGGTCCTCCACCACGCGTACAACGGCCTGAAGTCCGCGGGCAACTCCATGACGAAGTTCGTGAACAGCCTGTAAGCAAATGCGGCAGCCAACGTCAGGTGCACGAGCGCCGGTAGTGATCAACAAGTATCTACTACCGCGAGAAGTGCAGGTCGCGACGGTCCGGAAGCATCCGGCCGTTCTTATACCGCCCAGTGCCCAAGCACTAGGCGGGCTGCTCCTTGCCGCATTGCTCAACGCCACGATCGTGCACGGGCTGCTCGCTGACATCATCTGGATCGCGTGGGGCTTGCTTGTGCTGCGGCTGATATGGAAGACACTCATGTGGGCGGTTGACTACTTCGTAGTAACAACCGAGCGACTGCTGCTGACCACAGGCTTCTTCACCCGCAGGGTGGCGATGATGCCGCTGACGAAGGTCACGGACATGAGTTTCCAGCGCTCTTTCGCAGGGCGACTTTTCGGTTACGGTGAGTTCATTGTCGAGTCTGCCGGACAAGACCAGGCCTTGCGCAACGTGACGTATATTCCTTATCCAGAGCAGCTTTACCTGCTGATTTGTGGCATGCTCTTTCCATCAGCTGCCGAAGATGCAGAGGACGCCGGAGACCTGCCTCCGGCTCTCCCCGACGACTTCTAAGTCTGAGCGCTGGCCCCTTCCCCGGGGTTCGTGCGGCCGGATGACACCTCGACGTCCGGCCGCACGAGCTTGTTGAGACGCGCCAGGGTCCGGCCGGACAGCCTTGCTCAGGCGGCTGCAGCCGCGCACGGGGCACACAACGGCACGTCCACGTCGAGGAACCTGCGGGTTGTCACCGGAGAGTCCGTCTCGCAGATGCCTTGCTGGTTCGGGTGCACGGCCTGGCACAGGCAGTGACAGTTCCGCGGGCGCTCCGCCGGGGTTACGCGCGGGGCCTCAACGGCAGCCAGGAACGCCGGGTCGGAAACCACACGCTCGACCGCCGGCCTGACCTCGTCCCAGAGCGACGAACCCCACCGGCCAATCCCGTCGGCCTTGACCCGCCACCATCGCAGCAGGCGCTCGGCTGGCGCCAGGGTGCCGTCGTCCTCGTCCGTGGCCATCACCGAATCTTGATCGTTCCGCTGCCGGATGTCACGCCCAGGCCTGCGGCCCACCCGACCGCGGACCGTGGACGATGAAACGAGCGTATCGCCGGGCCGCTTGCCCACAAAGAGTTCCCCGTGACCACGCGGTCTGGGCCTCCCGGCGGCTGCGCCGTCCCCCGCTTGGCGGGGGACGGCGCATCTCCCGAGCCGATTGCCGTCAGGGAGCCGGCGCCTCGTTGCCAGCCGCGCTCGCGGACTGGTTGGCGTCAGCGATCAGCTGAAGCGCCTGGGCACCGAACCAGTCGCCAGCCGCCGGGTCTACCTGTCCCCAGAGCGGGTCAAAGGTGCCCTGCGCACTCGCCGAGACATCCCACGGGTTGTAGGCGCTGTAGTCCCACGCCCGGACGCCGCCTGCACTGTCGCACTCACCATCCGACTCACCAGGGATCTTCACCCAGAGGTAAGCGTCAACGAGCGGTACACCGGTGTTCGCCGTGGGGGCCAGGCCGAGCCCCGACCCCGGCGGGTTGCACCAGTTGCCCGACTGGAGGGTGCTGATGTCGCTCGCTGGCTGGTCGTACGGCGCGGCCTCGTAGTTGACCATGTCGGCGTCGGATCCGCCGGTCATCGGGTTCGGTCCATCGCCGTTGCGGCTCGTGTCGATGACGAAGTGCGTCGTGGCCGTGGCATCGACCGAAGCCAGGTCGTTCGCGTAGGTGCCGTCGATCCCGACGACGGTGTCCGGGTCGGCAAGGTCGGTCGACGACGGCGTCTCATCGTTCCACGGCACGTAGTTGTTCATCGCCGTGCCCTCATAGCCTGTCGCCGGGCCGCCGTTCCAGTACTGGTTCGGGCAGCTGTTGTTGAAGAAGCTCGTCTCCGCCTGGTAGGTGCCGGCCTCGACTCCGCTGCTCCCGATCTGGCCGGAACCCTGGGCGTAGGCGATGCAGTCCGAGATCCATGTGCCGTAGGCGATGTTGTTCGAGGTGTACTGGTAGTTCGAGACGTTGAGGAAGAAGCCCTGCGCCTGCTGGACGCCGGCCTCGACGAGTCGCTGGGCGATGTTGCCGACCTGCTGCCACGCGCTGTGCGTGCCGTCCAGGTAGACGAGCGTGTCCGGATCCGCCTCGAGGTCGCCGACCGCGTCGACGAGATCGGTGATGCGACCCTGGTCGGTGTACGGGTAGTCAGCTCCGGCCGGGAGGCTGCAGTCCGACGGCATGTTGCCGAGTGCGTCGGGCTCGAGGATGACAACCGCCTTGCCGTTCCCTATGCCGGCCGCGAAGGCCGCGATCCAGGCCTGATAGTCGGCATCGGTCAGCGCACCGCCGGCCGAGTACTGGGAGCAGTCGCGTCCCGGTATGTCGTAGGCGACCAGCACCGGAACGGCGCCCTCTAGCGCGGCCTCGACCATCGTGGTACGGACTTGCTGCTCGACCTGCGCCGGCGTTCCGCCGTCGAACCAGACCGCCTGCGGGGTCGTCAGCATCCGCGCGAGGCCGGCCCCCTCGGCGAGGTGGCCCTCCGTCAGCAGGGTTGCCTCCTGCGCGATGGCCGCGCTCGTCGGTAACGGCACGAAGAATCGTGTGTTCGGCGGGAGCGTGCGGGAGGAGGCCGTGGTGCTGCTGCTTGCCGTGGTGCTAGCGGACGCTGCCGTCGCGCTCGTGCCGGCCAGCATTCCGG
This sequence comes from Streptosporangiaceae bacterium, assembly GCA_030052355.1. Next base: position 4,857 of record JASIGS010000516.1, read on the forward strand.
CGAGCGCGGTCGCGCCGGCGCAGCACAGCGCGGATCGGATTTTGTGAGCCATAGTTCTCCTCTTGGGCTCAGAAGTACCGAGCGGGGTTTCCGGTACTTTCCGGAACTGACCGTAACTCTGGTGTCAGACCGGGTCAACGAGGAGATCACCGGGTGCGCTGCGCCTCAGCGGCGCGAGGCCAAACCCATTAGCCTGGCGAGTCCGCACGCCGTACGGGATCCGGAGGTGCTCGCTGCCTCACCCCAAAAGTTCGTCGTGGGCATACAGGTCGGTGTACATGTTCCAGACCTCGGTTACCTTCCCGTTCCTGACGTGGCAGATCTGGACCACGTCGTCGTCCAGGCTTCGCCCGTTCCGCTCGGCGTGCTCGGAGATGAGGACCACGACGTGGTCATCGCTGGCCAGCAGATCGTGCGCCTCCAGCCGGAGCGTGCCGCCGGTGAGCTCAGCGAGGGTGCCCCACAGCTCCATGAGCCTTTCCGGTCCCTTGTACTCGCCCGCCAGGCCTGACCGCCCTGGCACGTGCAAGACGACATCGGCGTCGTAGTACTTTCGGAGCTCGCCCAGATCGCCGCTCCGCAGCGCCGCGTACCCAGCCCGTACCACTTCTGCATTCGGATGTGTCATCTGACCTTTTCCCTCCACCCGCTCTTCGCGGCCTGAGTGCGGGAACACGACAGCAGAATGCGCCCCTGCAGCAGCGGGTAGCGTCGGTGAAATGCCCTAGAGTTAAGGGCTTGCCCGCTTGCCATCAAGACGGGCAGGAACCGGGTGGTCAGTGGCGGAGGCTCGGGGATTTGAACCCCGGAAGGGCGCGAACCCTAACCGCATTAGCAGTGCGGCGCCATAGACCGGACTAGGCGAAGCCTCCTGGCGGCCCGCTGGCGGGCCGGCGTCTAGGGTACCGGTACAGCCTGACCCGGAGCAAAGCACTCCCGCCCGGTGACGCTGACCTGGGAAATCAGGTCGCGGTGACCACCTCGTAGTCGCCGCGCGCGTAGGCCTCGCGCATCCTCGTCTTGGCGAATTTGCCCACGCTCGTCTTCGGCACCTCGTCGATGAACGACCAGCGCTCGGGAAGCTGCCAGCGCGGCACCCGGTCAGCCAGGAAAGCGCGCAGCTCGGCGGCCGTCGCGGTCGCTCCCGGCGCCAGGACCACCGCTGCCAGCGGGCGCTCTCCCCACCTGTCGTCCGCCACGCCGATGACGGCGGCCTCGGCCACGTCCGGGTGCCCCATCAGGATGTTCTCCAGCTCCATCGAGGAGATCCACTCACCGCCCGACTTGATGACGTCCTTGGCCCTGTCGGTCAGCGTGACGAATCCCAGCGGGTCGATCGTTCCCACGTCGCCGGTGCGCAGCCAGCCGTCGTGGAACTTCGCCGGGTCGTCGTCCTTGTAGTAAGAGCCGGTGACCCACGGCCCGCGCACCTCGATCTCGCCGACCGCCTCGCCGTCGCACGGCAGCTCCACGTCACCCTCGCCGATCAGGCGGTGCTCTACCTGGCACAGCAGCCGGCCTGCCGTGTCCCGGTACCGCCACGCCTCCTCCTCGGGCAGCCCGGCGGGCGGGTAGGCCACGCTGCCGAGAGGCGAGGTCTCGGTCATCCCCCACGCCTGCAGGATGAAGACCCCGAGCTCCTTCTCGTAAGCCTCGATGAGCGAGTGCGGCACGGCCGAGCCGCCGCACGGCACGAGGCGCAGCGACGACAGGTCCCCTCCGTTCGTGCGCACGTACTGGAGCAGGCCGTTCCAGATGGTCGGCACCGCACCGGCCACCGTGGGCCGCTCGGCCTCGATGAGCCGCACCAGCGGTTCGGGCTGGAGGAAGCGATCCGGCATGACGAGGGACGCGCCGGCCATCACCGCCGCGTACGGGAGCCCCCACGCGTTGGCGTGGAACATCGGGACCACCGGCAGCACCCGGTCGCCGTCCGACAGGCCGAAGACGCTGCCCATGCACACGGCCATCGAGTGCAGATGCATGGAGCGGTGGCTGTACACCACGCCCTTGGGGTGGCCGGTGGTGCCGCTCGTGTAGCA
>JASIGS010000517.1 GCA_030052355.1 Streptosporangiaceae bacterium
GTCATGTTCGACCGGTCCTGGTACAACCGGGCAGGCGTGGAGCGGGTGATGGGATTTTGCACCGAGGAGGAGTACTGGGAGTTCATGCGGGAAGCGCCCGAGTTCGAGCGCATGCTGGTCCGTTCCGGGCTGCACATGACGAAGTTCTGGTTCTCGGTGACGCGCTCAGAGCAGCGCACGCGGTTCATCATCCGCCGGGTGGACCCGGTACGGCAGTGGAAGCTGAGCCCCATGGACATCGAGTCGCTCGACAAGTGGGACGCCTACACCGACGCCAAGGAGGCGATGTTCCACTACACCGACAGCGAGCACGCACCGTGGACGGTGGTCAAGAGCAACGACAAGAAGCGGGCCAGGCTCGAGGCGATCAAGCACGTGCTGAGGAAGTTTGACTACGACGGCAAGGACGAGGAGGCCATCGGCGAACCGGACAAGAACCTCATAGGGCCGCCGTCAGTGCTGTCGGAGCACAACCCCGACATCTCGTTCCCCGACCTGTGACCGCCTTCATGGCCGCGCCGCGAAGTCGCGGAGCGCCGCCGTGTAGGCGCCGCCGCTGACGGCGTCCTCGGCCAGCACGTCTGACCAGTGGTAGGTCATGATGCCGTCGGCTGGCGAAGCGGCCACCGCGCTGACGCATTCGGCGAACTCACCGGGGCCGATCCGCGGACTTCGGTCCGCTCGCGCGTAGATACCGTCGAGGTAGGTCGGCCGGACCTGGAGGCACGGGATGATCGTCCGTGCTGTCCTGTCGCGCAGCGTTGTCACGACTTCCGGTATCCAGTCACGTGGCCGGCGCTTGAGGATCTGGTGGTAGACCATCACCTCGAAGTGCTCGGCGGCCGGCGCCAGCGACTCGACCCGCTGGCCGAGCACCTCCTCGCCCACTCCGTCCAGGCCACCGCCTGAGAACGGCGGCACCAGGTTGATCATGACCTCGATGCCGGGCGAGACCTGCGTGACCGCCTCACGCACGACCCTGACCGTCGAGGCGATGAGCCCGCACTTCCAGGCAGTCCACTCCTCACGCAGCGGGCCCTGCAGGACCGCGGCCGCTTCGGCCGGCTCAGCGGGAAGCCTGACCCCGGTGTCCAGGGCGAACCGCAGGCGGCACCGCGGGCAGAAGCAGTACTCGGGGACCGCGGCCCGCTCGGTGCCTGGCGTCCAGGTCTCCCAGAAGCCAGGGAACCGGATGAAAGACAGGAAGAGCCCGTCGGCGTGCAGGTCCGCCACGACGCGCTGCAGTTGCCTGGCGCGCTCCTCCAGGTACTCCTCGCTGCTCGGGCACAGGCCGACATACCAGCCGATCGGTACGTGCTCGGCGCCGTCTGCCCCGACCGGCCGCAGGCCGGGCCGCTGCCGGTACACCTCCGGCTGGAAGAACATGGACGTTGCCTCGAAGCACCGTATCCCGCGTTCCCGCAGCACTTCCCGCAGCCGCAGGTCGTCGTACTGGCCCGCCGGCGGCAGTTGCTGGACGTCGCTTGCTGGCAGGGGATCAAGCTGATTCTGCACCAGGACAAGGGTGGTCCCCGCGTCCGCGAGCGCGTCGGCCACGACCTCGTACGGGTCCTGGCGCCCCGGCGCGGGCCACCAGTCGTAGCCGTACAGCTTGGTAGCGACGAGAGAACTCATAGCATCTGTTATATGCAGACCGCCGAGCACGAGATCACGGCAGCCCGGCACCCTCTCGAGCCGCTCTCGCCGGGCGAAATCGAGGCGGCCGCCGCCATCTTGAGGGCAGACCGCCAGCTTGGAGAGGGCTTCCAGTTCGTCTACATCACGCTGATGGAGCCGGACAAGGCCGAGGCGCGCTCCTACCCGGGTGGCGGCGCCGTCGACCGGCTGGCGTTCGTCGTCCTCCGCGACCGTGCCGCGCGTGCGGTCTACGAGGCCGTCGTATCGCTGAGCCAAGGCGGGGTCCGGTCCTGGCGGCAGATTCCCGGGGTCCAGGCGCCGCTCACCGCTGACGAGATCGCCGGCTTCGAGGAGGCGGTGAAGCGCGACCCGCGCTGGCAGGAGGCGATGCGCCGGCGCGGCGTGACCGACTTCGACCGGGCGAAGCTCGATCCCTGGCCGCTCGGCTACAACGGGCCGGAGGACGCACCGGAGCGGGGCCGGTTCGCTCGCCCGCTCACGTGGGTGAGCAGCGGGGAGGAAGGCGACAACGCCTACGCCAGGCCGGTTGAGGGGCTGATCGTGCGGTTCGACCTCGATCAGATGCAGGTCGTCGACGTCGAGGACCACGGCACCGTGCCGCTGCCGCCGCGGCCGGGCAACTACACCGCCGAGGCAATCAGGACGCCGGAGAACTTTCCGAGCTTCACCGCGGGTCCACGGACGGACCTGCGGCCGGTCGAGATCACTCAGCCGTCCGGCCCGAGCTTCGAGGTATCTGGGCACGAAGTTCGCTGGCAGCGCTGGCGGCTTCGGGTGGGCTTCACCCCCCGCGAGGGCCTGGTCCTGCACGACGTCGGTTACGAGGACTCCGGTGCGGTCCGGCCGATCCTCTACCGTGCATCGCTGTCAGAGATGTTCATTCCGTATGGCGACCCGTCACCGACCCACTACCGGAAGAACGTTTTCGACATGGGCGAGGCCGGCATAGGGGTGCTCGCCAACAGCCTCGAACTGGGCTGCGACTGCCTCGGCGACGTCTACTACTTCGACGGATTTGTGAACGACAGCCAGGGCCGTGCCGTGCGCATACCCAACGCGATCTGCATGCACGAGGAAGACAACGGCGTGCTCTGGAAGCACACCGACTACCGGTCGGGCAGGGCCGAGGTTCGCCGCTCCCGCCGGCTGGTGATCTCGATGTTCACAACCGTCGGGAACTACGACTACGGCTTCTTCTGGTACTTCTACCAGGACGGCTCCATTGAGTACGAGGTGAAGCTGACCGGCGTCATCTCGAACGGGTCCCTGCCGGCCGGCGTCCGGCCGAGGTACGGCACTCTGGTGGCTCCGGGCGTCTACGGTCCCAACCATCAGCACATCTTCTGCGTGCGCCTCGACATGACGGTGGACGGCCCGCTCAACTCGGTCGTTGAATGCGACAGCGTCGCGGTCGAACCCGGACCGGACAATCCGCATGGCAACGCGTGGCAGGTAACGCGCACCCCGTTGCGGCGGGAAGCCGAAGCCCAGCGGCTGGCCGACACCAACTCGGCCCGGTTCTGGCGGATCGAGAACGCCGCTCGCCGCAACGCCGTCGGCGACCCGGTGGCCTACCGCCTGGAACCGGGGCCGAGCACCCCGCCACTGCAGCGGCTCGACACGCACGCGATCAGGCGGGCTCAGTTCGCCACGCGGAACCTGTGGGTGACCGCGTATGAGCCCGACGAGCTCTTCGCGGCGGGGACCTACCCGTACCAGCATCCGGGCGGAGCTGGCCTGCCCGAGTGGGTGCAGGCCGACCGTCCGCTCGAGGACAGCGACCTCGTGGTGTGGCACACGTTTGTCGCTCACCACGTCGTGCGGTCCGAGGACTGGCCGGTGATGCCGGTCACCACGGCGGGGTTCAAGCTCAGGCCCGACGGTTTCTTCGACGGCAACCCCGCCTTGGACGTACCGGGTCACTGACGCCGCGAGCGCGAGCGGCGCCTCCTACCCGGACGAGGTCGGGGAGGCGTGGCCGGTTGTGCCGGTTAGCTTGGCGCGCACCTGGCCGGCGTCCGGGTGCTGCAGGTCGTCGAGGATGGCCAGCGCCTGCTGCCAGGCTTCCCTGGCCAGGTCCGGCTCGCCGGCGGCGTGGCGGGTGTCGCCGAGGTGGTCGAGGGTGTCCGCTTCATTGAAGCGGTCGCCGACTTCCCGGTACAGGCTGATGGCGCGCTGGTAGCAGGCGGCGGCCTCGGCGAGGTCGCCCAGCCGGTGCTCGATGAATCCCAGGCTGTCCCAGACTGCTCCCTCAAGCCTGCGGTTACCGGTTTGCGCGCTCAGGGTCAGGGCCTGCCGGCAGAACGTGCGGGCCTGCTGGTAGTCGCCGAGCAGGCCGTGGTACCAGCCGACGTTGTTGAGCGCGTCGGCCTCGGCGTCCTTGTCCCCGATGGCCTGGTAGAGGCGCAGCGCCTGCTCACTGTGACCGAGCGCGTCGGCGTACCGGCCCTGGCGTCCGGATAGCAAGCCCAGGTTCTGCCGGACCCTGGCCTCGCCGAGGCGGTTGCCGAGCCGCTGGTACAGCGCGATGGTGCTGGCGTAGAAACCGAGGGCCTGATCCTGGTCGCCGAGTCTGAGACAGGCGTTGGCGAGCAGGCGGCCGGACAGGGCCTGCGCGGCGGTGTCATCCAGGCGAGCCGCAGCCGCCAGCGCCGTCCGCAGAACGGCGGCCGCTTCCTGCCAGTGCCCGCGAGTCTGCAGGAAGACCGCCATCGCCCAGGGCAGCTGCCAGGCGTGTGTGTCGAACCCGGTTTCTGCTGCGAAGGTTACGGCGGCGAGCAGGGCCTGGTGCTCGGCTTCGAACCACGCCAGTGCGCCGGGGCTGTCGCTGAGCTGTTCGAGTGTGGCGCCGGGCCGGGGCGGGGCGAGGACGACCGGCTCCTTGGCCGGATCCAGCAGCAGGGCGGCACGTGCGGCGTTATGCAGGTAGTGGTCCAGCAGCCGGCCGGCGGCGGCCTGGCGGTCATCCGCGCTGTCGTGCAGGTGGCCCTGGCCGACGGCGTAGGCACGCAGCAGGTCGTGCATGCCGTACCGGCCGGGGCGGTGCTCGGCGACCAGGTGCGCCCGGGCCAGCCCGCCCAGCAGCCGGCGCGTGTCGGACTCGGCCAATGCGGCCAGGCTGGCGGCGGCTGGCACAGAGATGTCCGGGCCGGGGTGCAGGCCCAGCAGCCGGAACATCCGCGCTGCTGCAGCACTGAGCTGCTGGTAGGACCAGGAGAACACCGCCCGGACACTGGTGGCCGGGTCGCCGCCGGCCTGCAGCAGGTCCAGCCGCTGCCGCTGGTCACTGAGCTCGGCGACCAGCTTCTCGAGCGGCACGTCCTGGCGGGCTGCGGCGAGTTCGGCGGCCACCCGCAGGGCCAGCGGCAGCCGCGCACACTGCTCAGCGAGTTCGATGGCCGCGGCGGGTTCGGCGTCGGCGCGGCCGCCGATCAGCTCGTGCAGCAGCGCGGTCGCGTCGGCGAGCGGGAGCAGGTCCAGGTCCAGGCGTTTCGCGCCGTCCCGCGCGACCAGCCCGGCCAGCGAGTCACGGCTGGTGACAACCACCGCGCAGCCGGGGTGGCCGGCCAGCAGCGGCCGGACCTGCTCCACGCTGCTGGCGTTGTCCAGCAGGACGAGCGCCCGCCTGCCGGCCAGCAGGCTGCGGTACCGGGCAGCCCGTTCGGCTTCCTCGTTCGGGATGCCTGAGCCTGGCACGCCCAGCGAGCGCAGGAAGCCGGCCAGCGCGTCGGTGGCGGGCATGGGCTGGTCCGGGTCGTAGCCGCGCAGGTTCACGTACAGCTGGCCGTCGGGAAACCTCTCCGCTGCGCGGTGGGCCCAGTGCACCGCCAGCGCGGTCTTGCCCACCCCGGCGGTTCCCGACACGGCCGAGATCACCGCCGCAGTCAGCCGCGCGTTGCTGGGCTGATCCGTCAGCAGCATCCGGTCCAGGTCGGCGAGTTCGGCGGCCCGGCCGGTGAACGCGGCGACATCACCGGGCAGCTCCCGCGGCGCGCTGGAGGCCGATACCGCCGCCGCCGCGCCCGTCGCGGGCCGGACCAGCGCCGGGTCGGCGGTCAGGATCCGCTGATGCAGCTGCTGCAAGTCCGGGCCGGGTTCGGCGCCCAGCTCGTCCACCAGCACCTGGCGGGCATCCTGGTAGGCCGCCAGCGCCTCTGCCTGCCGGCCGTCCCGGTACAGCGCCATCATCAGCAGCCCGTGCAGTCGTTCCCGCAGCGGATGCTCGGCCGCCAGCTGGCGCAGCTCGCCGATGACCTCAACTGGCCGGCCCAGCTGCAGGTCGGCGTCGATCCGGGTCTCAAGCGCCTGCAGCCGCAGCTCGGCGAGGCGCGGCGCCTCCCGCGCCACCAGCAGGTCCGAGGTCACGTCGGCGAGCGGCTCACCGCGCCACAGCGCCAGCGCCGCTGCTGCCTGGCCGGCCGCGTCCTGCCATCTGGCTTCCCTGGAAGCCGTCCTGGCCTGGCGCAGCAGGTACTCGAACCGGTCCAGGTCCAGCTCGCCGGCCTCCACCCGGACCTGGTAACCGTGAGGCTGGGTGGTGATCCGCGATCCGGCCGCGCCGAGGGCCCGGCGCAGCCGCATCACGTAGTTCTGCACGCCGGCCCGCGCCGCCGACG
>JASIGS010000518.1 GCA_030052355.1 Streptosporangiaceae bacterium
AACCGCAGTTACCTCGCATCCGACGGCAGCGTGGCCCTGGTGATTGACCCGCCCAGGGACTTCGACCGGCTCCTGGCGGCCGCGGCGGATCGCGGCGTAGCGATCACTCACGTGCTCGAGACGCACCTGCACAACGACTACCTCACCGGCGGCCTGGCGCTGGCAGACCAGGCTGGCGCGAGCTACCACGTCAACGCGGCCGATGCGGTCGCCTTCGACCGGACCCCGGTCAGGGACGGAGACGTCCTGGAGGTCGGCGGCATGCGGGTGGGAGTGGTGGCGACTCCCGGCCACACCTTCACGCACCTGGCCTACGTGGTGTCCGATGCGGAGTCCGGCGAGGCGGCGGGGGTCTTCACGGGCGGATCCCTGCTCTACGGATCGACCGGCCGGCCCGACCTTCTCGGGCCAGCCAACACCGGGGCGCTGGCGGCGGCCCAGCACGCATCCGCCCGCAAGCTCGCGGCGATGCTGCCCGAGTCGACGCCGCTCTACCCCACGCACGGTTTCGGCAGCTTCTGCTCTGCCACCCCGGCGCGCACCGACGGGTCCACGATCGGCGCGGAGCTTGCCGCTAACCCGGTGCTGGTGCTGGACCTGGACTCCTACGTCACCGGACTGCTCGCCGGACTCGACGCGTACCCCGCCTATTACGCGCACATGGCTCCCGCGAACGCAGCCGGCCCGGGACCGGCCGTGCTCGCGCCGGCTGGCTATGTCAGCGCACCTGAGATCGGCCAGCGCATCGCGGCCGGGGAGTGGGTGGTAGACCTGCGCGCGCGTCGCCGGTTCGCGGCCGGGCACGTTCCGGGTAGTGTCGCCTTCGAGCTGGCCGACAGCTTCTCTTCCTACCTCGGATGGCTCATCCCCTGGGGCGCGCCGCTCACGTTGCTGTCGGACACCAAGGACGACATCGCCGCCGCGCTGCTCCAGCTTTCCCGTATCGGCATCGACGGCATTCGGGCAGCAACGGGGACGCCCGAAGATTGGGCTGGCGGATTGCCGCTTGCGCATTATCCGGTCTCTGATTTCGCTGGTCTCGCCGCAGCCTGGCCATCGCAGCCGCTCACCGTCATTGACGTCCGGCGCAAGTCGGAGTGGGCGGCAGGCCACATCGAGGGCGCGATCCACATCCCCCTGCATGATCTAGCGTTGCGCGCCACCGGACTGCCGGACGCTCCGATGTGGGTGCACTGCCAGGCTGGGTACCGGGCGAGCATAGCCGCCTCGATACTTCAGGCGGCTGGTCGCGTGGTGACAGCCATCGATGACGACTTCTCCCACGCTGAGCAAGCCGGCCTGAGCCTAAGCGCGTCGTGACCTAGGCGAGCCTTCATTACCGCTATTTAGCCAGGCTTTGGTAATTGGATCTGCGATTAGTGGGTACGGATCCTGCCGCCACCGCCTAGCCAGGCGCGCGTTAATGTCGATTCTCTGATTCAGCGGTCCGGGTGACCGCGCGACATCAACGACAGGCACCCACATTCTCCGCAGATCTGCTTCCGTACCGAAAGGGTTCGGCTGTGCCGAAAACAGTAGAGGCGGCCCCGCCGGGCCAGCTTGCGCTAACTGACGCCGCAGCGCGGCAGCTGGCGAACGCTACCAAGACCACCGCGCAGCTCGAGACGATAACGCCGCGCTGGCTGATCCGAATGCTGCACTGGACTCCGGTTGAGGCCGGCATCTACCGCCTCAACCGGGTGGTCGACCCAGACGCGGTGTCGGTCGCCTGCCCGCCGCGAGACGAGTCCGAGCTGCCTACCACCTACGTCGGTTACGACGAGGACGCGCGGGAGATCTTCCTGAACTCCGTGGCGACGGTCGTCGATATTCACACCCGGATCTCCGACCTGTACAGCAGCCCCTATGACCAGATCGCGGAGCAGTTGCGGCTGACAATCGAGATCGTCAAGGAGCGGCAGGAAAGCGAGCTCATCAACAACAACGACTACGGAATGCTCGCGAACGTATCTGCGTCGCAGCGCATTTCCACGCTTAACGGGGCGCCGACGCCTGATGATTTCGACCAGCTCATCACGAAGGTGTGGAAGGAGCCGGCGTTCTTCCTTACCCATCCGCTGGCTATCGCGGCATTCGGCCGCGAATGCACCCGGCGCGGCGTGCCTCCGCCGACAGTCAGCCTGTTCGGCTCGCAATTCATCACCTGGCGCGGGATCCCCTTGGTCCCGTCGGACAAGGTTCCTGTTTCCAGGAACAAGACCAAGGTCTTGCTGCTCCGGGTGGGGGAGCAGCGCCAGGGAGTCGTCGGCCTGTACCAGCCAGGGCTGACCGGCGAGCAGTCACCCGGCCTGGCGGTCCGCTTCATGGGCATCAGCCGCAACGCGATCGCTTCCTACCTGGTCTCGCTGTACTGCTCGCTCGCGGTGCTCACGCCCGATGCGCTCGGTGTCCTGGAAGACGTCGAAGTCGGCAAGTTCCATGACTACGCCTACACCTACAAGTGACGGGAACGGGCGGCCGGACTGGATTCCCGACGACGCGACGCTGTCAAGGATTGCCAGCGAGATGTTCGGCGAGTTCAAGCTCGCCGACTGGGCGCAGGCCGACGGCGCGGCTGACGGGCTAGACCGGCCGGACCTTACCGCCGCCCCGCCGCTGGCCGCCGCCCCGCCGCTGGCCCTGGGGCCGCTGCCGGTAGCACCGCCCGTGCCGGCAGGGCCGGTCCCGTCAACGCCGGTACCACCGGGACCGCTGCCTCTGGGTGGCGCGCCGGATGCCCTGCGCCAGGCTGCCGAGGCCATCCAGAGGAGCCTGATGGCGGTTCAGCCCGTCCTTTCCCGGCAGGCTGCCACGCCAGCCGGAACCGGTGTGCCTGGCCCGGCAGCTGATGATCTGGCCCAGCTCTTGCAGCAGGCCTCGAGTCCGGACGTCGCGCCGACCTTCTACTTCATCCAGGAGCAGGCGGCCGGGGCACCGCCGACCATGCAGCGCGCAACCGG
>JASIGS010000519.1 GCA_030052355.1 Streptosporangiaceae bacterium
CGGTGAACTCGAACGACGTCAACCCGAACCAGTACTGGTCGGACGCGGGCGGAGTCAGCATCGTCGACTCCCGCAGCGTAGAGATCTACGGGCTGACCGTGGAGAACTACACCTATGACGGGACCGATCAGACGCCGGCCGGAATCTACGTGACCGTGCGCAGCGATCCGGGGCACCTGTCGGCCTGTTTCCTCCACCACGGCTCGTGCAGCGACATTTACCTGATCCATAACACCGTCAAGGACATCACGAACACGGCGGATGAGAACTTCTCCAGCAGCGCGCTGTGCGGGAACTCGAATGTCGATGGCTACGGCATCGCGGTGATCGCGGCCGGCAATCACAACACACCAGCCTTGCAGCACGTGGTGATCGAAGACAACACGGTGACCGGGACCCGAACCGGGCAGAGCGAGACCGTGACGATCAACGGCGACGTCACCGACTTCCTCGCGGCGGGCAATCACATCTACGACACCGACAACATCGGGCTGGACACGATCGGCTGGGAGACCGGGACCTCGCAGGCCAATCACGGGCTGGTGGAGGGCAACGTCGTCTACAACGTGGACACGCTCTCGAACTCGTCGTACGGGACGTGGAGCGACGGTACCTGCGAGCCCGGTCAGGAGAACGCGGCCGGCCTGTACGACGACGGCGCCTCCTACATCTGGTTTGACGACAACACGGTCTGGAACGCCGACCAGGGCATCAACCTGGACGTCGAGACGGCTCACCGGGAGACCGACCACCTGCTGGTGTCGGGTAACAACGTGTTCAACAGCCCGGGTACCTCGGCCAGCGATCCGAGTCGCGGCCCGAACCCACCGCACACCGGCGGCTTCTCGACTGTCGCTGGCCACGACCCGTACGCGATGTACATCGATGCGTTCGGCACCGACGCGTCCATCCGGGACGTGTACGTGCACGACAACCGCTTCGAGAACCAGAGCCAGTACTTCCTTACCCCGTCTGACGGGATGCCGGTCGTGGACCTGGGCGGGATCTGGTCGGACGTCGAGGTCTGGCACAACGTGATCATTGGGCTTGGTCCGAGCGATAACTACAACCCGCTGTTCGAGGTGGACAACGAGCCATCTGGCGGCACCAACGTGATCGACTGCAACGAGTACCTGAACCTGTCGGACTCGCAGAACACCGTCAACGGCAACTTCGCCTCGCCCACCAACGACTGGCTCACGCTGTCCGCCTGGCAGGCAGGCAACGGGCACGGCTGGGACAAGCACAGCGAGGTCGGCAAGTTCGCGCCGGAATGCCCGCGCCGGTCGATCCAGTAACCCCTTAGCCCCGCGAGCGCCTGGCCGGACTCAGCGGGCACTCGTGCCTCGAGCTAACCGGCCATGAACTGCCCAAGAGCGGTCTTGTAGGTCCGCGCCGCTATCTCGATATGGCGCGCGACGACCTGGGCCGGCGGCACGATCAGCAGCGTGTCCGCCCCCGTGGAGGGCTCTGTTGCCTGCCTCAGGACAACCAGGCCATAGTCGACGTCGCCGGTAACGCGGTCGCGCGCGGCGACCGACAGCAGCGGGACCGCGGCCTCAGGTGCGTAATCGCAGTTGCGCGGCACTTTGCCCTGGTCACAAAGCAGGTCAAGGACGAGGACACGGAAGCCGTCCGGCTCCAGGCTGTCGTCGCTCTTGACGTGCACCCCTGGCAGTGCTCCCTGCAACCGTAGCCGCGCCTCGGGGATGTATTGATTGATCAGCGGATGCTCTTTCAGCGGATCTTGCATGCCGGTGAACCATGACGAGGGCAGCAGCACCGTGATGCCTTGATCGGGCAGCTTTGCCGTGTCCGGCAGTGCGCGCAGGACCAACATGGCGAGCTGGACACCAGGCGCCGCATCGTCGTCGGAGCCGGCCTCCGCTAGCGCCGCGACGACCGACGAGATGTCGGCTGGATCGTGCAGAAGCGACCGCAAGTCGGTTATTACCTCGGCGTACGAGCTTGAGATCGCATCGTGCAGCAGGGCTGTCGCCGCGGGCTTGTCCGTGCCGGCAACCGACATCGCCAGACGCGCCTGGAGCCGCGGACCGTCCGCTGCCCGAGCCGCCTCCCAGCACGCGGCAGCCTCGGTACGCAGGCCACGCCGCCACAGGACGTCACCCTCGGTCCGAGACAGCTCTGCTGGCGCCGGGTCTGCATGCTCGCGCGCCGTGCCGATGACCAGCTGCGCTTCTTCCTGGTGACCCGCTTCAGACAGCAGCTGAGCGATGTGCGGAAGCTCGCCCGCCGACCCGCCCGGTGCGGACCCGTTCCGCAGGCCCGCCACCAGACGCTCGCGCTCGGCGGCCGCGGCCTCGGTGAGCTCGCCACGTGCCACGCAGTCGTTGACGTACTTCCGCCGCACCCGGTCGGCCAGCGCTGACCACTCGGGTACTGCTGATACGACAGCCGGCGCCGATTCAACAGCTCCCCTGGCGGCCGCCAGCTGCCCGTCTGCCTCACGGAGAAGCACGTCCAGCAGAGCGCGCGCCTGGTCAACGGTGGCGACGTTGGCGGATCCAGCCGGGGCCTCGGCCAGCTCGACCAGTGGGTCTGCCCACCTCTTCAGCGTCACCCGGCGGCGCTCGACCTCGTCAAGCACCGGCGCCAGGTTAGGGAGCAGGACACCCTGCTCGTCGGCCAGCTCGCGGAGCACCGGAAGGTCGATGAGCTTCCAGTCGTCCAGCACCGGGAGCCGACGTACCAGCGCGGTGCTTTGGATGAGATCCTGAAGGCCGTCCGGCCGCCCGGCGAGTAGCTTCGCCATCCCCGTGACGCGCAGTCCGGAGCCCCGCGGGACCGCATGGCTCTCCCACTCCGTCAGTTCCGCGCCGATCCGCTCCGCTTCGTCCAGGTCACCGCTGAGCAGAACGCTGAAGGCCAGGTCGGATTGTGCTTCCGGGCCACGCCGGTCGCCAATGGACGCGCGCAGCTGGCGAGCTTCGCGCCGAGCCAATGGGATCCTGCCGGTCAGCACGTACGCGCAGATGAGCATCACCTGTGCCCAGGACAGGCCCGGGTCGTCGCGGACGGCGCTGCGCAGTGTCTCGATCGCCTCGGAACGGCTCCCCTGTCGCCATTCGATGAACCCGTCGATGGCCCGGACCCAGGCCAGTTCCCGATCAGGCATCTCCGGGAGCAGCTCGCGCGCGACTGTCAGGTCGCCCGCGTTGGCGTGCGCGCGGATGAGCTCGGCGAGCGAGTCTGGCTTCGGTTCCAGGGTGTGCGCGTGAACGGCGGCGAAGACCGCGGCATGGTACAAACCGAAGTTGCTGAACGCATCGGACAGATAGGTCCAGTAACCCGGTATCCGGTCAAAGATTGCCAGGGCGCGGCCGTGCTTCAGGAGCGACTGCCAGAGATGGTCCGCACTTGACCGTCCGCCAGCCATCGCGAGTCGCATGCGCAGGGCCGCGGAAGTGATCAGCGCCCAGGCCGTACTTTCATCGGCCCCTCGTTCGAGCATGGCGTCCAGGCTGGTCAGAGCGTCCGCCAGCAGCGGGGCAGACTCGCTGGTCGGCGTGGCCCATTTGGCTGCTCGCACGCTGGCGAGGGAGAGTGCGGTCTGCACGTCATCGGGGTTGAGCTGCTGGGCCTTGCGATACTGCACTTCAGCGCTATCGAGCTGGTCGGCGGACCACAGGCAGTCGCCCACGCGCACCCGCTCAGCGGCCACGGTCAGCGAGTCGGCATCGGTCCGCGCCAGCAACTCGGCGCGGCGTTCCTTGGCGAGAGCGAGGAAGCTGAATTGTCCCTGGGCGCCGTCCTCAGCGCGATCGAGAGCGACAAACGCCAGCTTGGTGTCTTCATCGGCAGCAGCGCGTTCAGCCACAGCGAGCCACAGCTCCGGCGATATCGAGTCGACCAGCCTGTCGAGCTGGCTGATGATGTCGGAGACGTCTGCCAGCGCCGAAACCCGGCTGCGGGCGGTCGACAGTGCGGCATCGGCCGAAGACTCCCGTGCCTGGCGGACAGCCTCAGCGATCACGGGTACGGATGAGCTGGTGCGGGAGTCGGCGAGGTAGGCGGCTGCTTCAGCCTGATTTCCCGCCCGCCGGGCCGCCCACGCTCGCACGACCGCCGCGTCCCCAACCGACGCGCCCAGGCTCCGGGCCTTGTCCAGGTCGGCCGAGACGTCGTTGCCGAGGAGGACCCCGATGCGCGCCTGGAGGAGCAGCAGCGATGCTCGTACATCCGGCCCAGGCACCTCCCGGTCGCCGATGCGCAAGCCCTCGGCGGCGGCGCGCAATACCGGCAACGCCAGCCTCCATTCACCCTTGGCCAGCGCGTACCTGGCGGTCTGCAGCTGCTCGACGAGCCACTGTCCTTCCGGCGGAAACGGGAACGGCGCCGCCAAGAGCCGCTCGAGTGCATCGATCCGCAGACCAGCGGCTGCCTGGCACCAGTCCTCAACCCAGTCGGCGAGGCCGCCGATGCCATCCTTGGCGAACGCGGCGTCCAGTTGGGCGCTGCGCTCAGGCCATCCCTCCGGGGTGAACCGCACCACCGCGCCGTAGTCGCTCAGAGTTCCGAGGAGCTGCCGGAGCTCATTCCACGCTGCCTCCAGCTCACGGACTCGGTCGCTCACCGCGGCCTGGGCCGCCGCCAGGCCGTCCGCGGTGACCGCCGTCTCCTGCGCGATGATTTCGTCGAGGCCCGCGTCAATGTTGAAGGTCCCGCGCAGGCGCTGGGCCACCCTGCGCATCTGCTCAGATGCGGACTGCACTGCTGTCCCCTTGTGGTCGCTGGGTCTGCACTGCGGGGCCGGGCACGAGGTCCGCGGGTGCCGGTCGCCCGATCAACGCCGATGCGGATAGCGGCCTGCTGAATTGTTGCGGGCCCGCCTGCTCCTCCGGCTGATCCGCAACGGCGACGAGCCGAAGTCCCGCTGTCTCGCCGGTCCACAGCACAAAAGCGCCGAACGTCGTCTGGTCCCCGAGCGTGTCGTCGAAGTCGACCTTTGTCCGGCCCTCCTGGGCAGCGCGCTCGACTGTTGCTCCGGCCGCGAGGGCGGCATAAAAGTCGGTATTGAACAAGCGGGCCTGGCTGGGATGTACGGCGAAGCGAGTGGTGAGCACGGCCATGGCGCCCGCTCGCAGCAAGGGGGCGGCGATCCGGCGGGCCGGGTCATCGAGGCTGAACTCGCTAGCGGGCGCGGCGTGGGCTTCGATGACCACGACGCTGGCCTTGAGCCCCCGCACGATGTCGGCAATCCTGTCAATACTCACCCAGGCCAGCTTCTTGGTGGTGTCGTCGAACAAGGCGAGCGACGTACCGGCGGAGGTGACTTGGGCGAAGCCCTGGTAGTGCAGGACGTCGCACGCCCCCTCGTGGTTCGTGAGCATTTTCCGCGTGGGGTTGCAGAGCACGCCCCGCAGCTGCAGGGGATCGGCTATCAGGTCCCGGATCGTCGTCTGCAGCTCGGCGACGGTCGGCCAGGGGATGAGCTCGCCATGGACGTTCAGTGAGGGATAGGTGGTCGGATCGGGCTGAACGGCTATGGCGAGCACCTCCACGGAACCGTCCCCGGCCGCGAGCAGGCGGTCCGTCCCGGTGCCCGGCATGACCCGGGCAATCGCCAGGTGCGCGTCGGTACCCAGGCTGGCACTGCTGCCGGAGGGCAGCCTGGCGTATTCCCATGGCAAGTCGGCGAGCTCACAGGACGGGTCGGCTATCAGCCTGATACTCAGCTCCCTCGCCGCCTCGCGCCATTGGTCGTAATAGTTCTTGACCTGACCGCCCAGCAGAGCCTTCGACAAGATCTCGCCGACCAGCTGCAGGTCCTCACTGCTAGATGTCCTTCGGCCGCGCGCCCACTGGAAGACGGCCCGCGTCACGTTCACCCCGAGAGCATCTAGGCGGACGACCTCTGGGGACGAGTCCTCCGCGTTATCGACCGTCACGCGCCACTCGTCGAGCGTTCCGCTCAGCCTGAGATCGAGCTGACCGGTGGTGCCGTTCGGTTCCCTCCCGATTGCCTGCAGCTGCTCGGCGGTGCGCCGCGAAAGCCAGACGCTGGCTGCTTGCGGCGGCTGCTGGTAGAGCGCGCGCACCGCCGGGAACGACTGGACCGCCACCGCTATCGGGATCGCGCCACCCCCGCCGCCCGGATCGTTCATGCCCCCCTTGCGGTAACGGGTGACTCCGATAACGGTCCCGGTCCGCAGGTCGAGCACCGGTGACCCGCTCAGTCCGCGCGGGACGTCAGCGGAGGTATCGATGATGAGGGTGTCCAGCGTGTTTGCCGCCAGCCACCGCGGATGCACGGTTGTGTCGCTCGGCTCGTAGCCACCGGGCTGGCTCAGGTTGTCTTGCGGAAACCCGGCCAGTGTTACCTCACGGTCCTCGGTGAGGTCGCGCCGGTTCAGCACATGCAACAGCACGGCCGGCTGATCTAAAGGTGGATCGATGACCCGCAGCAGCGTGAGGTCCCCGTGGTCAGCTGGAAGGCCGCCGGGCAGGGCCACCGCGAGCAATGGTTTCTCCACCCCAAACGGCCGCAGGCTGACTTTCTCCTGCCCTTCGAGAACGTGCGTGCACGTGAGCACCAGGTCGCTGCTGATGAAGAAGCCTGTACCGCGGCCTTCGACCCACACGACACAGTCCTGAATTATTTCCTTGTAATACTTGTAATATGCGGTTTCGCCGGACACGGCACTCAGCCCTCGGCTTTCGACCATGTCAGCGTCGCCTTGACGGCCGCGGTGCCGGTTGCCCTTCCGAAAGCCATCGTGAACCCCCCGGACGAGATGCCGACGCTGAAGTCAAGCTCGACAGTGAATGAGGTCGGCTCGGCCTTCTTCAAGGCGTTCATGACGGCTTTGCTGATCGTCTCGATCGGCCCGATCAGCTTGGACAATGGCGCGACCACGCCCGAGGCGGACACCAGCGAGCCTCCGCCGAAGTCGGTGGCCGCCACAGCTACCTTTACCCCGTCACCCAGATCCAGCCACGCGTATGACTCAGCGGTCATCGCCGCCCCCCCTCCCATGGCAAAGGCTAACGGCCGATGCCATTGAGGTAAATAGGCGGATCAATGCGCCAGCAGGAGTAACGCGGGCCGATGTTGCTGCCCCTGCGGGGCAGCGCACCCCTCCGTTGACCGATCGATCGTGCTGACTAATTTGCGCTCAGCGAGCAACCCATGTGGTCGAGCCGCTTCGGTGTCAGATGCCCGTGGTTGCGGGCCACTCCAGGTGAAGGTGTCAGCGCCTGCGCCGGCCGCGGTTGCGGCGGGGCGAGCCGGACGCGGCGTGGCCGGTGGCCGTCGGCGCCACCCGAGCCCGTTCTGGCGCGGACTGCCTGGCCGGCTCGGCCGCCTCACCTGCGATGGTGTGCAGCAGCGGTGAGCCAGGGGATGCGGTGGCAGTCAGCGGTGTGACGTTTGCCTTGCGCATCAGCGCGCGCACGTTGGCGGCTTGGTCGGGTGTCTGCAGGGTGATCACGACGCCCCCAGCACCCGCACGGGCGGTGCGGCCCGACCGGTGCAGGTAGGTCTTGTGGTCATTCGGCGGATCGGCGTGGATCACCAGGTCGATGGCGTCGACGTGGATGCCACGCGCCGCGATGTCGGTCGCAACCAGGACCCGGGCCGCGCCGGACGCGAAGGACGCGAGATTGCGCTCACGAGCGCTCTGGCCCAGGTCGCCGTGCAGTTCGGCGGCGGGTATCCGCGCCGCAGCCAGCTGGCGGGTAAGCCGCCGCGCCGAGTGCCTGGTCCGGGTGAAGACCAGTGACCGGTTCTTGCCGCCAGCCAGAGCAGTGACAACGCCCACGCGGTCCGCGGGCGTGATCGTGAGCAGGTGGTGGACCATCGCGGCGGGTGCAGCGGCCGCTGTGTCGGCGGCGTGCCGGGCGGGATTGTGCAGGAAACGCCGCACTAGCACGTCGACGTCCTTGTCAAGGGTCGCCGAGAACAGCATCCGCTGGCCGCCCGCCGGTGTCGCGTCGAGCAGCCGTCTCACGACGGGCAGGAAGCCGAGATCAGCCATGTGGTCGGCTTCGTCCAGCACGCTGACCTCAACATCACCGAGGTGACAGTGACCCTGCCCGACGAGGTCGGCCAGCCGACCCGGGCAGGCCACGAGGATGTCGGTGCGGGCCCGCAGGGCCGCCACCTGACGGCTCTGCGGGCTGCCGCCGAAGATCGTCGCCGCGCTCAGGCCGGCCGCCCGGGCCAGCGGAAGGATCGTGGCGTGGACCTGGCTGGCAAGCTCGCGGGTCGGCACCAGCACCAGGCCGCGCGGGCGGCACGCCATCGTGTGCGCCCCGGCCAGGGCGGTGACCAGCGGAACGGAGAACGCGAGGGTCTTGCCTGAGCCGGTCCGGCCCCGGCCAAGCACGTCGCGTCCGGCCAGCGCGTCCCTCAGCGTGAGGGCCTGGATCGGGAACGGCGTGACGATGCCCATGCTGGCGAGCGCACCGGCTATCTCAGCGGGAACACCGAGGGACGCGAAGGTGAGGGCGGGCGTGCTGGCGCCGGCGCTGTGGGGCTCGCGACGGGCAGCATGGGGTACTTCGACCGGCAGAGCTGACAAGGAGGATGGTCCTTCGGACTAGGTGGCCGCATCGTGGTGGGGCCGCCACGTCCGTGGAAACCAGCTCGGTTGCCGAGCGAGATACGACCGGCGCGCCCTGGATGGCTGCGCCGTACTAGTAGAGGTTACCTGGGCCGGGACCTGCTAAGAGACGCTGGCAAATGCATCAGAGCGGGCGAACCTGCTCGGCTTGCATTCCCTTGGGGCTCGGAGCGGCCGTGTACTCTACGCGCTGGTTCTCCTGGAGGCTGCGGTAGCCGTCCGTCTGGATGGCCGAGTGGTGCACGAACACGTCAGCGCTGCCGTCATCGGGAGCGATGAAACCGAAGCCCTTGTCAGCGTTGAACCACTTCACCGTGCCCTGAGCCATGTGCTTTCCCCCTGCTGGAGCGATCATCAGGACCGCGCGGTTGCGCGATCCCGGGCTGTCGCGACCCCCCGCCGGAAAGTGTGGCTTTGTCCTGGCCAGGGCACCCGCTGTCAGAATTCGCAGGCGCTGTGACACGTGAACGAACTTCGACTACAACCACGTGCCATTAAACACCACCGGCGGCACTGTCAGCGGGTGACCCCGGGCCCGCAGGCCCGTGCGGGCCGAACGGGCAAAGCCGGGGCAGCCCCCGCCCGTGTTTGGTGACGAACCTCTTGCCGGCCGTTCACGTCGAGTTCTGATCCCGGAAGCCAGGTGCCGGTCGTCGTCTACTAGCGTTGCGTGATGGCGATGTCCATAGCCGCTGCCGGGCCGCGTCGCCTTAAGCGCAACCGGGGGGACAGGCTTGCGGGATTACCTGCTGTGGCTGAGTGTGGGACGCCGGACCGCTGACGTGCCGGCGGTCACCGCTGGCCCACGGCCGTGGCCTCATGTGCCCGGCCCCGGGCGCCGGGCATCGACGTGACCGCGGCGGATCCCGCAGGGCCGGCAGCCGATGCAACAGCGGCGCGGCGGGGGAGCGACTACGCACGGCTGTCGCGTGCGGTCAGGCAGGCCGGCCTGATGGACCGCTGCACCGGGAACTACGCCTGCCGCATCGCGGTCACCATCTCGCTGCTGGCCGCGGGCTGGACCGCGTTCATTCTGATCGGGAATTCCTGGTGGCAGCTCGCGATCGCCATCTTCCTCGCCGTCATGTTCACCCAGGTCGCCTTCCTGGGCCACGACGCGGGCCACCGGCAGATATGCCCCGCCCGCCGTCCCAGCTACGTCCTCGGCCTGCTGCTCGGCAATCTCGGCATCGGCCTGAGTTTCGGCTGGTGGGTTGCCAAGCACAACCGGCACCACGCGAACCCCAACACCGAAGGCGCCGATCCGGACATCATGCTGCGAGCGCTGGCGATGACCCCGAGCCAGGCGGCCGCGAGCCGGGGCATCTCCAGGATCCTCTTTCGCTGCCAGGCGTTCCTGTTCTTCCCCATGCTGCTTGGCGAGGCCTTCAGTGTCCACGCTGCCAGCGTCCGGGCCTTGTCGAGCCGGCCCCGGCGGCACCGTCTTGCGGAGGCGGCGCTGCTCGTCGCCCACTTCACCGCCTACCTGGCGGTCATCTTCCTCGTCGTGAGCCCCGTGAAGGCGGTCGTCTTCATCCTGGTCCAGCAGGGCTTGTTCGGCGTGTACCTGGGCGTCTCCTTCGCCCCCAACCACAAGGGCATGCCCATCCTGACCCGGCACGAAGAGCAGGACTTCCTGCGCCGGCAGGTGCTGACGTCGCGGAACATCCGCGGCAACTGGCTCACCGACCTGGCCCTCGGCGGGCTCAACTACCAGATCGAGCATCATTTGTTTCCGTCGATGCCGCGCCCGAACCTGCGCCGGTCCCAGCCACTGATCAGCGAGTTCTGCCGGCAGCACGGACTCCCGTACGCCCAGGCCAGCCTGTTCGGTTCGTACGCCCAGGCCCTGCGTGGCCTGCACGCTATCGGCGCGCAGGCCGCGCCGCCCTGACACCCCGGCGAACTCGGCCCCCGGGCGTGAGTGGCGTGGGGGCGCAGGAGAGATCCCGGGCGACGCTCCTAGTCGCGGTCAGCGCACGAGGGGGAGAAAGATCGTGTCGACGATCTCTTCGAGTACATGGTCGGGCGCGGGGGCGAAGGTCACGAGGATTTCGTGGCGCAGCAGGTCGAAGGGGAGGGACTTGATGCGCTCGGTGAGGTGCTCCGGCTTGATCTCGCCGCGGCTGGCGGCGTGGTCGAAGATCACGTCGGCGATGTTCAGGCGAGCGGCGGCGAGCAGGTCGCCGGGGCTGGTACCGGTCTCCTGGTAGTAGCCGGCCAGGTGCGCGCCCATCACGGTGACGAGCTCGACTCGGGTGGCGTTGATCGTCCGCATGAGGGTGAGGACGTCTCCTCGCAGGCTCCCGGTGTCGGGGACGGCGACCCGGGACTGCTCCAGGACGTGGGCGATGGCCGCCCGGACGAGCTCGTCGCGGTCGGACCAGCGACGGTAGAGCACGGGAGGGCTGGTGCCGGCGCGCTGGACGACGCCGTCCATGGTGAACCTGGCGTAGCCGCCCGCGGTGAGTTCCTCCCAGGCCGCATCGAGGAGGGCCTTCTCCAGCGCCGCTCCACGGCGTCGCTTGGGCATCCGCGCACCCTTCTTAGATATGCTTGCCTATCTTATCTTGTCCGCTTATCGTTGGGCTTACAAGATACAACTCTCTATCTTGTGTTCCGGCGCCAACTCGGAAGATAAGAAGGTAGTGCCGTGATCCACAACGACAAAGTCCTCTTCGGCCTCGGGTTGGAGGCTGGCGTTCACCAAGCGGGCGAGATGGTCAGGCACGCCCGCCTAGCCGACGGCGCAGGTCTCGACATCGTCAGCGTTGGCGACCACCCCTACTTCGCCGACCGACTCGACGCCTACGCAGCGCTGGCGTTCGTTCTGGGCGCGACCAGCAACGTCGCCGGCGCAGTGATCATGACCAACCTGCTCAGCCGTCCCGCTCCCATACTCGCCCGGACCATCACGGGACTGTCGACGATCTCTGGCGGCCGCGTCGTACTCGGCCTGGGGGCGGGCGGGATGCAGGAGGAGATCGTCGCCCTCGGCGTCCCCCGCCTGTCGCCGGCGGAACGAATACGAGCCCTGGAAGAGGCGATCACGCTCGTCAGAGCCCTCTCCGGCGGCGGTGACCCGGTTACCTTCGACGGCGAGTTCTACCATGTCACCGACCTGGAACCTGCCGCCGCGCCCACGCCACCGATCTGGGTCGGAGCACTCGGCCCCAAGGCACTGGCAGCAACCGGGCGGCACGCCGACGGATGGATACCCGGCCA
>JASIGS010000520.1 GCA_030052355.1 Streptosporangiaceae bacterium
TACTCAAAGATTGACAGCGTCAATTGAGCCGCGTAACGTTTGAGTTGCTCAAGCATTTCCGTGTCACCAGCAGTCCGGAGTGGATGTGACCGATCAGTCCCGCAGAGAATCCGAAGCTTGGCAGGTAGCCGACTGCTTCTTCGAGCTGATCGGGAACATCATCGGGCAGGCCGAGCAGCTCGCCCAGCGACTGGGCATACCAATCCCGTTCGTCAAGGCGCTGCACACCATGGACTGCCCGATCGCGATGAAGGAACTGGGCAAGCGGATGCACTGCGACCCGTCCTTCGTCACGCTCATCGCCGACATGCTGGAAAAGCGCGGCCTGGCCAAGCGTGAGCCGCACCCGGCCGACCGCCGGGTCAAGAACCTCGTACTCACCGAGGCCGGACTGGATCTGAAGAGCCGGATCGAAGCCGAGATCATCACCCAGATGCCCTGGACCCGGGCCCTAGACGACCACGAGCGCGCGCAATTGCTTGCCCTGATCCGCAAGATGCTCGCCGCACAGACCGGCACTGCCAGCGCTGGTGATGCCGGCTCTGGCAACGCGGACGCCGCCGGGGCGTCCGCGGCTCATGACCCGCATGCCCTGGTGGCCGACCTGCTGATGTCGGGTATGCACGAGCGCGCGCCAAACGAGGCAGTAATCAATCCCCCGGCCTCGACGGGGGAGGTGACCGCGTCGTGAGCGAATCCGCAGCCTGTCACTAAGGCCGCGGACGCCTCTGCCTCAGGCAGCTCACGCAGAAAATCTCGACCGCTCAGGGCGCGCAGCGTCCTGACCTGAGCCGAGTGCGCCCAAAAACCGGTGCGTCGGCAGAGGGCTCGGCGGCACCCACAACTTCACAGTGCTCACAGCGTTCGCAACCAGTACGCAAGCCGACCACAACTGAGTCGCCAGCGCCTTGGCTGATGCTCGCAGCATGAAAAGCCAAGAGAAGGGCGGCTCAACCGCGTCACAGCTCGCCCTCGCTCCTTGTCATAAGGGGCGAGGGAGCCAGACGGAGACCTCCGCAGCACACGGGACTTATCGAACACAGAACGTAGTAGAGGAGTCACTCATCATGCCTGCCAGGACACGCCTGGAGCAGCGGCAGCCTGATACCACCACCGTCGGCGGTTCAGCCGCCGTTGCCGCCGGGACCGGCCCTGCTCACCGCCATCTGGGCCTGGCGCTGGTCGTGATCGCGGCCGCCCAGCTGATGGTGGTGCTCGACGCAACCATCGTGAACGTCGCGCTCACCCACATCCAGCACGCGCTGAACTTCTCCGGCACCGGCCTGGAGTGGGTCGTCAACGCCTACGCGCTGACCTTCGGCGGCTTCCTGCTGCTCGGCGGGCGGGCCGGCGACATCCTCGGCCGGCGAAGAGTGTTCATCGCCGGCCTCATCGTGTTCTCGCTGGCCTCCCTGCTAGGCGGACTGGCTCTCAACGAGGGCTGGCTGCTCGCCGCCAGGGCGGTTCAGGGGCTCGGCGGCGCGATCATCGCGCCGACGTCGCTGTCCCTGGTCACGACCACGTTCCCGGAAGGCCCGCAGCGGAACCGGGCGTTCGCCGTCGTTTCAGCCATGGCCATCGGCGGCGCCGCCATCGGCCTGCTCGCGGGCGGCTTGCTCACCACTTACCTGTCGTGGCGCTGGGTCTTGTTCGTGAACGTGCCGATCGGCATCATCGTGGCGCTGCTGGCCGCGCGGGTGCTGTCCGAGTCGGAGCGGCACACCGGCCGGTTCGACCTGCCGGGCGCGATCACCGGTACCGGCGGTCTGGCCGCGCTGGTCTACGGCCTGTCCAACGCCGCCACCACGCAGAACGGCGTCTCGCACTGGGGCGACACGAAGGTCATCGTGTCGCTGGTCGCGGCCGTCGTCCTGCTCACCTCGTTCGTGCTCATCGAGTCGCGCAGTAAGCACGCGCTGCTCCCGCTGCGGATATTCCGCAACCGGAACCGGACTGGCGCGAACCTCATCCTGCTGTGCATCGGCACGGCGATGTTCAGCCTGTTCTTCTTCCTCACCGTCTTCGTGGAGACGGCCTGGGGGTACAGCGCGCTCAAGGCTGGCATCGCCTACCTGCCGATGGTGGGCGTCATCATGGCGATGGCGGGAGTCAGTGCCGGGCTCGTCGGGCGCATCGGCCCACGGCCGATCCTCATCACCGGCACCGTCCTGGCGGCCGGCGGCATGTACTGGCTGTCGCACATCAGCGCCGGCGGCAGCTACGCCGGCGCGCTGCTCGGGCCGATGCTGCTCACCGGGATCGGCCTCGGCAGCCTGTTCATGCCGCTGTTCCTGGTCTCGCTGTCGAAGGTCGACGAGCGGGACGCGGGCGTGGCATCCAGCCTGGTCAACACCGGCCAGCAGGTCGGCGGTTCCATCGGGCTTGCCATCCTCGGCACCGTGGCGTGGACCGTGTTCGCCAACAGCATCCGCGGCTCCATCGCGGCTGCCAAGGCGACCGCCGCGCGAGCAGCGGCGGCAGGCCACCCGATCAAGGCAACGGCCGCGCAGGT
>JASIGS010000521.1 GCA_030052355.1 Streptosporangiaceae bacterium
GGCTTCGGAGTAGAACGCGCCGCCGCGGTGCGTGAGCAGCTCTGGCTTGGTGTCCAGAGCGGGGTCGGCGTACAT
Organism: Streptosporangiaceae bacterium; assembly: GCA_030052355.1. Next base: position 76 of record JASIGS010000521.1, read on the forward strand.
CTCCAGGAGTTGCCGCTCGATCTCCATGACGGCCTGAGCCCTGGTCTGCCGCCCGCGTGACCCCGCGACGACTTCGTCGTGCGCCCAGTAGTAGCGCAGGTAAGACGACGGCACCGCGGACAGCAGCTCGGTCGCGGCCATCGGCAGCCCGCTGTGGGCGACGATCTCCTCGCCGTGGCTGGCAAGCAGCTCGGGCAGCCGGTCCACGCCATCGACAAACGCGGCCCGCTCCCAGGTCAGGTGGTTAAGCCCGACGTGGTCGAGCGCGACGGCCTCCGGCGTCACCCCGAGCAGTGAGGCAAACGTGCGCTGGTACCCGATCGCGACGTTGCACAGCCCGATCGCCCGATGCCCGGCGTCCAGCAGCGCCCTGGTCACGATGCCGACCGGGTTGGTGAAGTCGATGATCCACGCGCCCGGCTCGGCCCGCTGCCGGACTCGCTCGGCGACGTCGAGCACGATCGGCACGGTGCGCAGCGCCTTGGCGAACCCGCCGGCGCCGGTCGTCTCCTGGCCGACGCAGCCGCACTCCAGCGGCCACGTCTCGTCCCTGTGCCTGGTCGCCTGCCCGCCTACCCGGAGCTGCAGCAGCACGGCCCCGGCTCCGTCCACCGCGGCGTCCAGGTCGTCGGTCCACCGGACCACGGCCGGATGCCCGTACCTGGCCATGATCCGCGAGGAGAACGGCCCGACCACCGACAGCCGCGCCTCGTCCGGGTCGACGAGGACGAGTTCGGTGATCTTGATATCCCCGGTCAGCCGGGCGATCCCGTCAACAAGTTCCGGCGTGTAGGTAGATCCTCCGCCGACGACAGCGAGTTTCATCTGCTAGAAGGCCTTTACTGTTGCTCCGGATTGCGCGACATGACAGGCGGCATCGTGGCTCGGGGCCAGTTCCACCAGGCTGGGCGTGACCGAGTGACACGTATCGATCGCTACCGGGCAGCGCCAGCGGAACCGGCATCCCGGCGTCGGCTCGACCACCCGGGGCGGCTCGCCGGTGTCGGCGTCGTTGAGGGTCAGCTCGGCCCGGGGGTCGGGCACCGCCGAGAGCAGCAGCTGCGTGTACGGGTGCCGCGGGCTGGCCAGCACCTCCTCGACCGGACCGGACTCGGCGATCTGCCCCGCGTACATGACGATCAGCCGGTCGGCTACGTACCGCGCGCTGGCGATGTCGTGCGTGATGTAGAGGATCGACACGCCCTGCTCGTCCCGAAGCTGCTTCATCAGGTTCAAGAGCCCGATCCTGATCGACACGTCCAGCATGGAGACGGGCTCATCGGCCAGGATCAGCTTAGGCCGCATCGCCAGCGCCTGGGCGAAGCCCACCCGCTGCCGCTGGCCGCCGGACAGCTCGTGTGGGTACCGGCCCATCACGTCGGCGGCCGGGGTGAGCCCGACGATCTCGAAGACCCGCTCGGCTTCGGCGTGCCGCTGCGCTGCCGACAGCTCGGGCCGGTGCAGCTTGAGGCTGCGCAGTACGCCGTGCGAGACCCGGAAGACCGGGTTGATCGAGCTGAACGGGTCCTGGAACACCAGCGGTACGTCGCTGCGATAGCGCAGCACGTCGGGTCGAGACCGGGTGCGGGACAGCGGTTTTCCCTCGAAGTAGATCTCGCCTGATGTCGGCGCGTACACCTTGGCCAGCAGCCGGGCGATGGTGCTTTTGCCGCTGCCGCTTTCGCCGGCCAGCGCGACGATCTCACGCTCGCCGATCTCCAGGCTCACGTCGTCGACAGCGTGCAAGCTCTTTCGCCGCAGGCCGCCGCCGATCCGGAAGTGCCTGGACAGCCCGTCGGTACGGAGCAGGGGCTGGCTAGAAGTCACTGGCGGCCACCCCGTTCCGGCTCTTGATGCAGCGCACCAGGACCCCGTCGACGCTGTGCAGCTTGACCGGGCTGGACCGGCACTCGTCAGTTACCTGCGGGCAGCGCGGCGCGAACCGGCAGCCCGCTGGGGGAGACGCCAGGTCGGGCGGGCTGCCGGGAATACCGGTCAGCGGTACTTTCTCGCCCCGGATCGACGGGAACGCGTCGAGCAGCCCGACGCTGTACGGGTGGCGCGGCGAGTCGAACACCGTGCGGGTGCCGCCGAGCTCGGCCACCTGGCCCGCATACATCACCATGAGGCGGTCGGAGAAGTGGCTGACCAGCGAAATGTCGTGGGTGACGAAGATGATCGCGAAACCGAGCTCCTGCTGCAGCTGCTTGATCTGGACCATCAGCGAGCGCTGCGCGACCACGTCGAGGGCGGACGTCGGCTCGTCCATGATGACCAGGTCGGGGGTGAAGAGCATGGCCATGGCGATCATCGACCGCTGCCGCATGCCGCCCGACAGCTGATGCGGATAGCTCTTCAGGTGCACGGGGTCGATGCCGACCATGCGCAGTGTCTCCACCGATCGCCCGGTGATCTCGGCACTCGAGGTCACCCCGTGCGCGCGCATCGCGTCGGTGAACTGCGCTCCGATCGTCTTGACCGGGTTCAGCGCGTTCATCGCGCTCTGCATCACCAGCGACAGCTTCTTCCAGCGGATCGTCGCGAGCTGCTTGTCGTCGAGTTCCGTGATGTTGGAGCCATTGAACGTGACGCTGCCGCCGGTGATGACCGCGGGCGGCGACAACAACCGCGCGATCGCGAACAGCAGGGTGGACTTGCCGCAGCCCGACTCGCCGACGATGCCGAGGAACTCGCCTCGAGCAAGGTCGAAGGTCACGTCCTGGACGGCGCCCACGTCGCCGCGCTTGGTCAGGTAGCTCACGGACAGGTCCCGGACTTGCAGCACCGGTCCGCTCGTGGCGTCGGCCAGCCCGACGTCGAGCCGGTCAGCGTGCCCGGTTCGCACGGTACCTCCTCAGGCCGTATGCGGGGGAGATGCCCAGGAACCGACCCTGCGCTCGCGCGCGGGAAATCGGCACCCGCGCCAGCGCAGGGTTGCTGATTTCGTCAAACGCGTAGTTGACGAGTGCGAACGCGGCGCTGAGCAGCGCGATGAGGGCGCCAGGAACGATGAACCAGAGGTACTGGTCGGTCTGCAGCGCCTCGTTGTTCTGCGCCCAGTACAGCATCGTGCCCCAGCTCACCGTGTTCGGGTTGCCGAGCCCAAGGAACTGAAGGCCGGCCGCCGCGAGCACGTTGTAGACCGCGGTGCCGAGGAACGTCGCCACGATCAGCGAGGTCATGCTCGGCAGGATCTCGACGAAGATGATGTACAGACTGCGCTCGCCGCGGACCCGCGCGGCCTCGAGGAAGTCGCGGCTGCGGACCGACAAGGTCTGCGCGCGCAATTGCCTGGCGCCGTAGGAGTAGCCGGTGACGATCAGCACCGTGATCAGCCCGGTCGTCCCGAAGCCGGGCAGGAAGGCGACGATGATGATCAGCAGCGGGAACGTCGGGATGACCAGCAGCACGTCGGTTATGTAGTTGAGCACCATCTCGATGACACCACCGAGGTAGCCCGCTGCGACGCCCATGATCACCGACAGGACCGTGGAGAGCGCTCCGGACACCACTGCGATGATCATGGTATTCCGGGCGCCCCAGACTGCCTGGGCGAAGATGTCCTGGCCGTAATAGGTGGTCCCGAGCAGGTGCGCTAGGGATGGGCCCAGGCTGGCCCCGTAGATCTCGGCGGAGGGATTATCGCGTGCGATCGTCCACGGGAAGATCGCCATGAGCGTGAAGATCACGAGCAGGATGAGGCCGGTGAGCGCCTTCCTGTTGGACCTGAACGCCTTCCAGAGCCGGCCGACAGCCTGGCCCGCTTGCGCCGGACCGCCGAGAGTCACAACTCCGGTCGGCTCGGTCTGGCCAGCGAGGTTTTCGAAGACAGCCATCAGATCACCTCGACGACCTGGTACGCGGATCGAGTATCGCTGTGACCAGGTCCGCGAGCAAGATCGCGATCAGCACTGCGACCGTGATCAGCAGGAACAGTGCCTGCATCAGCGGGTAGTCCTCGGCGTCGAGCGCCTGCACGAGCAGGTAGCCGAGGCCGTTGTAGTTGAAGACGTACTCGACCAGGACCGCGCCGCTGACGATGAAGCCGATCGACATGGCGAACCCGGACAGGTTCGGCAGGATCGCGTTGCGGGCCGCGTAGTCGAACATGATCCGCCAGCTCGGCAGCCCCTTAGCCCTGGCCATCTTGACGTAGTCGTCGGCCAGTGTCGTGATCATGGTGTTACGCATGGTCAGGATCCAGCCGCCGATCGCTGTGATCAGGATGGCGATGCCCGGGAGCACGGCATGGGTTACCACGCTGTAGATGAACTGCCAGTCGAAACCGGGGGTCAGCGACGGGGTGTAGCTGAACGTATACGGGAACCAGTGCAGCTTGATCCCGAACAGCAGGATCATCAGCATGCCGACCCAGAAGTACGGGATGCCGGTGGCGACGATCAACAGCGGCGGCAGCACGCTGTCCAGCCAGCCGCCACGCCGCCAGGCCGCCACGATGCCGACCAGGGTGCCGAGCGCGAAGGCCAGGATCGTCGTGACCCCGACCAGCCCGAGCGTGTAGGGGAGGGCGCCGCGGATCACCGAGGCAACCGAATTCGGGAAGAACGTGATCGAGGTGCCGAGGTTGCCCGTCGCCAGGTCGTGCAGGTACGCGACGTACTGGGACCACAGGCTCTGATGCTGGTTGAGCCCGAGGGCGATCTCGATCGCGTGCAGCGCCTGCGGACTGAACCGGCCGTGGAACCTGGCCATCATCGCTTCCGCTGGATTGCCCGGCATCAGCCTCGGCAGCAGGAAGTTGAGCGTCACGCAGGTCCACAGGGTGAGCACGAAGAAGCCAGCTCGCCGGAGCACGAATCTCATCCGCTCCTCCTTGGCGTCAGCATTGTGTCCTCGCGCTCACCCTGTGTGCCTTTCATCGTGTGGTCAAGAGTTGTTACTTCTTGGGTGCCAGGTGCAGCAGCATGATGCCGAGGTCTGGCGTCTGGTAGGCCGCGGGCTGTGCGTACGGGTCCTGCGGCGTCGCCCAGCCGGTGAACGCCCCGGTGTCGTACTGGTCCCAGTCGACTTCCTCGGTGACCGGGATGACCGGCACGTCCTTGAGCAAGACCTCCTCAAGCTGGTCGACGATGCTGTGCTGCATCGCAGCGGACGTGGTCGTGGCGTACTCGTCGATCAGCGCGTCGGTCGCCGGGTTGCTGTAGCGCTCGAAGTTGCTCGACGCCTGCTGGCCGATCGGCGCGCTGTTCTTGGAGTACAGCCACTGCCGCATCTCGTAGTACGGAGTCGGCCCACCGGTCTCGTCGGTGTAGGCGAGCTGGAACTGGCCGTTGTAGATGGCGTTGTCCAGCGACGTGCCGGTCAGGTTTTCCGGCGTGATCTGGATGCCGACGGCCTTCAGCTCCTGCTGGATGACGTTCACCGATGCGACCCAGTCTGAGTAACCGCCGTTGTTGAGGATCTTGAAGGACAGCGCCTGGCCCGACGGTGACACGAAGATGCCGCTCGAGTTCCGCTTGAAGCCGGCCTTGGTGAGGATCTGCTCTGCCTTCGTCGGGTTGTAGGTGTAGTTGTACTGGGCGGCTTCGGAGGTGTCCTCCCAGGAGGAGAACGTCGGCGTGACGATGCCGGTCTGGTTGCCGGCCGGCTCGTAACCGGACTCGCCGATCTGGGAGACCTTATTCCGGTCGATCGCGTAGGCCATGGCCTGGCGGACGGCGACGTTGGACAAGATCGGATTCTTCAGGTTGATGAAGATGTCGACGTTCGCGATCGGCGGGAACCAGTCGTGGTAGTTGGGGCTCTTGTCCAGGTAGAACGACTTGATGCTCGGGATGTACTGCGCGCCCCACTGAGCCTGCCCGGTCGCCAGGTAGGTGTTCGCCGGGTCGTTGCTGGTGAAGGCCGGCTCTTCGACCGTCGCGATCTTTGGCTCGCCAGGCTGCCAGTAGTCCTTGTTCGCCACGTAGGTGATCAGCTGCGGCTTGCACTCCACGGTGTAGGCGCCGGTACCGACCGGGTTCGAGTCGTTGTAGGTCACCGGGTTCTTCAGGCTGGCCCAGATGTGCTCAGGCACGATCGGGGTCTGGTCAGCGATGTAGTAGAAGTACTGCACCGCCGGAGCCTTGAAGTTGAACACGACCTGGTCGCCGTGCTGGGTGACGCTGGACAGCACCGACCAGATCGCGTTCAGGTCCAGGCCGGGGAACTTCTTCAGCAGGTTGAAGGTGAACGCCACGTCGGCAGCGGAGAACGGCTTGCCGTCAGACCACTTCACACCGCTGCGGATGGTGAAGGTGATGGTCTTATTGTTGTTGCTCCACGCGTACTTGGTCGCCAGCCACGGCGTGACCTTCGCGTTCTCCAGCGTGTCGACGAACATCAGCGGCTCGTAAACCGGGCCGAAGTCAAGGTAGCTGACGCTGCCGTTGAACGGGTTGAAGCCGCAGGTGTACAGCGCTCCGCTCTCGTCGGAGATGGTTAGCACGGTGCTGGAACTTGCGGATCCGCCCGATGGCGTGGTGCTTGTCCCGCAGGCAGCTACGGTTGCCAGCAGGCCAACGCCCCCGACGAGGACCCCGAGCGACTTGATTCGTCGTCTCATAGTGTGCCTAGCCCTTCAAGGTGATCACTGATATCTCTTCGGTCATGACGTGGCCGTCGGCAGTGGCGGCCGTGCCTTCGGCGCCGGCAACCGTGCCTTCGGCGGTGGCCGCATCGACGGCCAAAGCGATCGCGCCGATCAGCGGCGCATCGTGCGCGTAGCGTGCCAGAACCAGCTCGGGCGGGAACGGCACGCCTCGGGTGAGAGCCTCAGCAAGCTGAGGCTCGATCCGGTCCCAGGACCTGACCATGCCGCCGCCGACCGCGATCCGCTCGGGATCGACGAGGATAGCCAGGTTGACCAGATGGAACGCGAGCTCCTCGACGAACGCGCTGATCAGCTCGTCGAGACCTAGCTCGTGTCGGCCGGCGGCAAACACCTCGGCCGCGGTCAGCTGCCGACCGGTCGCGCTGGCCCTGCGCTGCAAGGCCAGCCCGCTGACCATTTCCTCGAGCGTCACCCGCTCGTCGCTTCCGAGGCCAACGTCACCAGGGAAACGGAGGTTGTAGCCGATCTCGCCGGCCGCGCCGTGCCTGCCTGCTAGCACACGTCCGCTGGTGACCACCGCTGCGGCGAGACCGGTTCCCAGATTGACGTACACCGCGGGGTCGCGTCCGGCGAGCGATCCCCACCTCGCCTCCGCGTAGGCAGCGGCCTTCGCGTCGGTCGTTGTCCGGATGCTCACGCCGTTGAACGCTGCCCGCAGCTCGCGGCCGAGCGCTAGCTCGGTCCAGCCGTCGATGGCCGGCGCAAGCTCGACCCTGTCCTCGTGCGGGATCCCGAAGGTCGACACGCCCACGGCCGCGAGCGTCGCGTCGGGGACGGTGTCAGCCAGCAGTTCGCGCGCGGTGCGGATGCCCTGGTCGAAACTCGCCCGCGCACCCTGGTGCCCGAGACTGTCCACGACAGCCTCGGCGAGCCTGTTGCCGACCAGGTCACACACTGCAGCCGCGATCTTCGTGCCGCCGAAGTCGAGCCCTAGGACCACCCGGGGGCTGCTCGCGCCGTCGGTTTTAGACACGCTGATGAACTTGGCTCGCTACAGAGCGGCGCGGAGCTTGACTTCGCGACCGGTGCTTGCGCTGACCATGACGATTCACCTCGCCTGTAGCTGTGCTCGACGTAGTTCTGCGCGCCGACTTGTGGCGGGCGGAATGCGGTTGTGCGAGAATTAGTTAGGACAGTATCCTAACTATCTTGGAGCGGACAAGGAGTTGCCTTCAGATCGCAGCGAATCTGTTACCTGCCGGCCGGGCCAGCCGCAGCCCGTCGGCCGCGCGACCGGCGGTGCGCCGGTCATGTCGGCCGCAGCTTACCTGGCTGTCTGGCTGCGCCGGGCCGGAAGCCAAACGCACGGAGTCGGCTGCCCGCACCGGGCTGGCAGGCGCGCGGAGGGCGGGCAGCCGGCACGGACCAGGGCAGGCATGCAGCGCGGCACGACGCTGGGCGGCGGTGTGCAGCGTAGGGCGTGGTACGGCAAACATGACGGCGCGCGGTGCGAGAACATGAGGGAGTGGCGTTGACGACGACGGCGGTTCCCGCGGGTGAATCAGCCGCGAACGGCGCGGGGCCGGTCTGGACCGGACAGGCGGCCAGGACCGGCCAGGCAGCTAGGCCGCAGCTGCTGCGGGCGCTGAACGAGCAGCTCCTCCTCGATCACATCCGTCAGCTCGGCACCTGCTCGCGAGCCGAGCTTGCCCGGCTGTCCGGTCTTAGCAAGCCGACGGTGTCGCTCGCGCTGGCCAACGTCGAGCGGTCTGGGCTGGTACGCGAGGCGGGCCAGCGGACCGGGGGGCCGGGCAGATCTGCAGTGCTCTACGAAATCCGGCCGGACGCCGGGTACGTGCTCGGTCTGGATATCGGGCGCCAGTACCTGCGCGGCGCGCTCGCCAACCTGACCGGCGAGGTGCTAGCCAGGTCGTCGGTGCGCAGCCGGGCGACCAGCGGGCCCCGGCGAGTGACCGAGCTCGTGCGGCTCGCGGACGAGGTATGCGCCGCGGCCGACGTCGCGCGGCCGGATGTCACGCAGACGGTGATCGGCAGTCCCGGTGTCTACGACCCGGGGCGCGACGCGATCGCACTGGCTGGTGGCCTGGCCGGCTGGGGTAAGCCGGCAGTGCTGGCCGAGCTGCGCGAGGCTTTCGGCCAGCAGCTCGCGGTGGAGAACGACGTGGATGCAGCGACCCTGGCGGAGCGTGAGCACGGGCACGGCCGGGACGTTAGCACCTTTGTGTTCGTATGGGTCGGCACCGGCATCGGCATGGGCCTGGTGATCGGCGGGACCCTGCACCGGGGCGTGCACGGGACCGCGGGAGAGATCGCCTTCATGCCGATCTCGGGCGGCCAGGGCATGGATCCGGACGACGCCCGGCGTCGCGGCACGCTGGAGGCCGCGGGATCCGCGGCGGCCGTGGTCCGGGCAGCGCGCAAGGCCGGCATGCGCGGGTCGGTGTCGGCGCGACGCGTCTTTGCCGCAGCGCTGGCTGGGGATGAGGGCGCCGTGGCCGTCGTCGCGGCCGAGGCAGAGCTTGTCGCCAGGGCGATCTGCGCGATCGTCATGGTGGTAGATCCCGAGCTCGTCGTGCTCGGCGGGGGGATCGGGCAAGCTCCCGGCTTCGCAGCCGCGGTCGGGCGCGAGTTGGGCAAGCTTGCGCCTGTCATGCCCGAGGTCCGAGTCAGCGCGCTGGGCACCGACGCGGTCGTGGACGGCTGCCTCGCGTCCGGCATGACTCTTGCCTGGCAGCGGCTGACCACGATGCTCTGATCGCCCTGGCTGCCGGCCGGCAGCTGTAACAGAACGGACGAATGTTAAAGGATATGTCGCAAGCTGCTATTCGCCCGTACCGGGCCTCTGACCTAGACGACCTGTACCGGATCTGCTTGCAGACAGGTGACGGCGGCGAGGACGCCACAGCCAAGTTCGAGGACCCGCGGATCCTGGGCCACGTCTTCGCTGCTCCCTACGGATTGTTTGAGCCATCGCTGGCCTTTGTCGCTGAGGATGAAGTCGGTGTTGGCGGCTACATCGTGGGAGCGCTGGACAGCCGGGCGTTTGAGAAGCGCCTGGAAAGCGACTGGTGGCCGGCACTGCGGCACCGGTACCCCGCGCCGCCGTCAGAGCTCCCGCCGGATCAGTGGACACCCGATCAGCGCGCCGCCGGGTTCATCCACGCTCCGTGGAAGGCGCCCGAAGAGCTCGCCGGGGACTACCCCTCTCACCTGCACATTAACCTGGTGCCGAGGCTGCAGTCACAAGGACTCGGACGGCAGCTGATTAACACGATGATGGGCGCGCTGCGTGAGCGGGGATCGGCAGGGGTGCACCTCTTCGTCTCGCCCGCCAACCGGCGGGCTCCCAACTTCTACCGTCACCTCGGCTTCACCGTGGCCGCGGCCGATGGCCCGGTGATCTTCGTGATGGATCTGCGCGATAGCGGCGCTGCCGGCTAGCCCAGTGGGTGCAGCGAGCAGCTAAAGTCCTTGGGTGGCCGTCGGTGACGAGACGAAGGCCGGCCAGCAGACCACTCTGAGCCTGCCGCCGCCCAGGTACCTGCGCTGGGAGATCTTCCTGGTCTTCGCGGTATCCCTGGGCGCGGCCGGCCTCAACGCGCTGCTCAGCCTGGTGGGCTCGCTGCTGTCCAAGCAGGCGCTGGCCAGCCAGCAGGCCACGCTGGTGGGGCCGCTGGCTGCCAACAGCTGGCTCGACCTGGTGCTCCAGCTCGTCGGCATCGCCGAGGACCTCGCCCCGGTCGCCCTGGTCTTCTACCTGATGGCCAGGTCAGGTGAGGGGCCGTCGGTCATGGGACTGGACACGAGCCAGCCGGGCCGCGACGCCGTCCGCGGCGTCGCCCTCGCCGCCCTCATCGGCGGTGCCGGGCTCGGCCTGTACGTAGCCGCGTTCCACCTCGGCATGAGCCTGAACATCGTGCCGGAGACGCTGCCCGCCGTCTGGTGGCGGATCCCCGTGCTGCTGCTGAGTGCGGCGCACGACGGGATCCTGGAGGAAGTACTGGTCATCGGCTACCTCTTGCGCAGGCTCGACCAGCTCGGCTGGAGGCCGTGGCAGGCCATCCTCGTGGCCGCTGTGCTGCGCGGTTCCTATCACCTCTACCAGGGCTTCGGCGCGTTCCTCGGGAACGCCGCGATGGGCATCATCTTCGGCGTGCTCTACAAGCGCTGGGGCCGGGTCACCCCGATGATCATCGCGCACACGCTGATCGACGCGGTGACCTTCGTCGGCTACGCGGCCCTGGTAGGCAAGGTGTCCTGGCTGCCGTAGGGGCAGCCAGGACACCGTAACGGGTGCGGGGTCGCTTTCAGCGCTTGTAGGTGAACCGGTCTGCCCGGGTACCCGGGCTCGGCCACAGCGACGAGGCGTAGATCTTGATCTCGACCGTCCTGGCCGATTCCTTCGGCATGGTGAAGTGGCACTCGGTCGTGGCGGTGCAGTAGGCGTAGACCTTGGCCAGAACCTTGTTCCCGGACATGATCCAGGCCTGA
>JASIGS010000522.1 GCA_030052355.1 Streptosporangiaceae bacterium
GCAGGTCGATGAGTGGACGTTCCCTGACGGGCACGCGGTGATCGTCCTGTCCGAGGGCCGGCTGCTGAACCTGGGCAACGCCACCGGGCACCCGAGCTTCGTGATGTCCAACAGCTTCACCAACCAGGTCATCGCGCAGGTGGAACTGTTCACCAAGACAGATGCGTACCCGCTCGGAGTGCACGTGCTGCCCAAGCATCTGGACGAGAAGGTGGCCAGGCTGCACCTGGACGCGCTCGGCGTCAGGCTGACCGTGCTGACCAAGGAGCAGGCCGCCTACATCGGAGTCCCGGTCGATGGCCCGTACAAGCCGGATCTCTACCGGTACTGACGGCCGGGGGGTAGAGCACGGCCGGCCCGGCTCGCGGTCTGGCGTGGCCGGTCCCGGGCTGGCCCTGGCTGGCCAGCCCGGGCCCCCGCGGTCCGACGTCGCCGATCCCGGGCTGGCCCTGGCTGGCCAGCCAGGGATCGCCTGGGCGGAGCGGGCCATGCCGGTCCTCGGCATGCTGCGCGCGGAGTTCGCGCAGAAGCAGCCGTTCGCCGGCCTGAAGATCGCCTGCTGCCTGCACGTCACCCCGGAGACCGCGGTGCTGATCCGCGCCCTGACGGCCGGCGGCGCCGAGGTCCACCTCGCGGCGTCGAACCCGCTGTCGACCCAGGACGACGTCGCGGCGGCGCTCGCCAGCGAGCCGGCCGTGACGGTACAGGCTCGTTCCGGCGTGGACCGCGCCGCCTACTACGAGCACATCCAGGCTGTCCTCGACTGCCAGCCGGACCTGGTCATGGACGACGGTTGTGACCTGGTCAACACGTTGCACGAGGAACGCGCCGAGTTGATCGCGGGCGTGCGCGGCGGCTGCGAGGCCACGTCAACCGGCGCGGCCAGGCTGCGGCGGATGGCGGCGGCCGGATCGCTGCGGTTCCCCGTCGTGGCGGCCGACGTGTCAGCGACGCGCCGGATGATCGACCACAAGTACGGCACCGGCCAGTCGGTGCTCGATGGCATCCTGCGCGCCACGAACACCCTGGTCGCTGGCAAGACCGTCGTGGTCGCCGGGTTCGGGCCCTGCGGCAGCGGCATCGCCGAGCGGGCTCGGGGACTCGGCGCGCAGGTCGTGGTCACCGAGGTCGACCCCGTTCGCGCCCTCGGCGCGATCATGCAGGGCTTCCGGGTGATGCCGATGGAGGCGGCTGCCCCGCTCGGCGAGCTCTTCGTCACCGCCACCGGCACCCGCGACGTGATCGGCGACGCGGAGTTCGCGGTGATGCGCGACGGCGTGATGCTGGCCAACGCCGGTCACTTCGACGTGGAGATCGACGTCGCGGCGCTGGCCGGGCTGGCCGCCACGGTAAACCCCGGCGTCAGGCCGCACGCGGACGAGTACGTGCTCGACGACGGCCGGCGGGTGATTCTGCTCGCGGAGGGCAGGGTCGTGAACCTGGTGGCGGGGGAGGGCAGCCCGGCCGCGGTCATGGACACCTCGTTCGCCGTGCAGGCACTGGCGCTGGCCTGGCTGGCCGGCGCGGAACTCGCCGCGGCTGGCCCGCCGCCCGCGGCCAGCGACGGGCAGCGCGGCCAGGTACTCGACGTCCCCGCGGCCATCGACGCGGAGGTCGCCAGCCTGACGCTGGCCTCGCTCGGGACCCGGATCGACACCCTGACCGACGCCCAGGTGCGCTACCTGAGGTCGTGGCGCCAGGGCTCCTAGGGGGACACCCCTGGCTGAGGGGAACGCCCCGGACTGCCGAGCTCGGCCTTCCGGCGGACGCCTCAGGCTCGGCGGCGCCGATGCTCAGACCGCGGCTCTGCATACCGCGGTAAGGGCGTCGTGGTGTCCGGACCTCTGGGCGCGGACGCCGGCCGGGCGCCGTCGGCGTGCCGGGTGCTCGGACCGCCGTAACGCAGTCCAGTCCGGCGCCTGCTGGCCAGCCACCGGCCGATGGCGACGACGACCGCGAGGGCGGTGGCGACGATCATGGCGACGAACCCGCTGGCTACCCACTGCACGGCGGAAATCGCCAGTGCCGTGTGCGAGGTATCCGTGGCCCGGTCGTGCAGGTATCCGGCCAGCACGGCGGCCACCACGTAGGCCAGCGCGGGCGCCGGAATGACCAGGTAGACAGCCTTGGGCCGGACGGCGAACACGGCTACAGCGGTGGCGAGCACCACGAGCAGGCCGAGGATGAACCCGGGCTCGCGGCCCGCCAGTGCGGTGATGAGGAAGCCAGCGAACGCCCCGGCGATCACGGTGAAAACCCCGAGCCGCCCCGGCCGGGTACCCCACAGTCGCTGCCGCGCCGGGACCGGCGGCTGGCGCTTGCGGCCTGCGTCCCACATATCGGACATATCAGACCGAACTTCACCGCCGTCCGCCTGCGACTGCAGACTGTGACCCCGAGGTTCCGGCATGCTCACAAGGTTAACCGCGCTGCCCGGGTAATACGAAAGTGCAGGTACTGTTCCCGATAACGGCCAGAGCCAGCCCTGAAGGGGATTTTCATGCACGGGCGGCGCGACGAGAGCGATAACGCCAGCACAAACCAGTGGCCCGCCCGCCCGCCAGGGTCACGAGGTGAGCACGGCACCGGCCGGCCCGCGGCGCGCCGCCTCGCCGGCCGCACCGGGTACGTGCTGACCTGCATTCTCGCCGCGTTTGCACTGGTCATCGCCGGGTTTTCCTATCGCGTCATCAACGAGGTCGCCAGCATCGGCCGCTCGAACGCGATCGTCAGCGGTCCCTCGATCGGCGCGCAGAACATCCTGCTCATGGGCATAGAGAGCCGGACCTACTGGAACGGCACCATCCTGCCGCCGAACATCCTGGGCAAGCTGCACGCGGGCAGCACACAGGCCGTCCTGGACGGCACCGGCGGGAACGACACGAACACGCTGATCCTCATCCACATCTTCGCCGGGGGCAAGAAGGCCGTGGGGTTCTCGATCCCACGCGACGACTGGGTCCAGTTCGCCAACACCATCGGGCCGCAGCAGGTCGGCAAGATCGACCAGGCTTACGGCGTGAGCTTGTACTTCCGCGAGCAGCAGATAGTGGCCAATAACCCGAACCTGAGCCAGAACCCGGTGGCCTTGGAGGGGAACGAGGCCGGGCAGGCGGCTGCCGTCGGGACCGTGGAGAAGCTCACCGGGGTGCACATCGACCACTTCGCCGCGATCAACCTGTACGGGTTCTACGAACTCGCCAAGGTGATGGGCGGCGTGGAGGTCTGCCTGAAGCACGCGGTGCACGACCAGAATTCCGGCGCGAACTTCCACGCGGGTTACCAGCACCTCGACGCCTCGCAAGCGCTGGCCTTCGTCCGCCAGCGCGACGGCCTGCCCAACGGCGATCTGGACCGCACCCACCGCCAGCAGGCGTTCATCGACTCGGTCATGCATCAGCTGCGCACCGAGGGCGCACTCGGCGACCTGACCAAGATCCAGGCCCTGCTGAGCGTCGCCAGCAAGTACGTGATCACCGACTCGGGCTGGAACCTGCTGGAGTTCGCTTCCGAGCTGCGCAACCTGACGAGCCAGAACCTGGTGTTCCACACGCTGCCGATCACCGGTTATGCGACGATCGACGGCCAGGACGCCAACCTCGTGAATCCCGCCCAGATCAAGCAGATCGTGCACGCCACCTTCTATCCGCCGGCCGCTCCGCCCAAGCCGTCGGAGTCTCAGCAGGCCGCCGCGGCACAGGCGAGGGCGACCACGGTCGACGTCTACAACGGCGCCGGCGTGCAGGGGCTCGCGCACAGGGTCTCTTCCGAGCTGGTCAAGGCCGGATACCGGGCGGGAAAGGTCGGCAACACCAGCTCGCGCGGTACGACCGAGGTGCTGTTCGGCCCCGGCAAGGACGCGGCGGCCAGCGCTAGCCGCCTGGCCAGCATGTTCGGCGTTACCGCGAGCGCGGCCGCCTCGGTGGCGCCCGGTCACGTCGAGATCCTGCTCGGCGCGAGTACCTCGGTGCCGAGCACCCTGGGCACAGGACAGGCGACCGGCTCCGGTTCGCCGGCCGCCCCGGCGACGGCATCTCCATCGCCCTCGGTCGCGATCCCGACGACGGGGCCGCAGGGCGGTGCGGTCGAGGCGAAAGACGGGATCCCGTGCGTGAACTAGCGGGCCCGGGGTCGTCGGCTGAGGATGCCGCCCGTCCGCCGGACCCGCTTCCGCCGGCCCTCCTTCCGCCAGCACTGCGGTGGCTGGACCCGCCAGGCGGACCCGCCATCGTGCTGCTCGACCAGACGGAGCTGCCTGCCGCCGAGAAGTACCTCACCTGCGGCGACGTCCCGCAGCTCGTCGATGCCATCCGACGGCTCGCGGTTCGCGGGGCCCCGCTCCTCGGCCTGGCTGGTGCCTTCGGGGTCGCGCTGGCCGCGATGCGCGGTGACGACGTCGAGGCAGCGGCCGCCACGATCGCCGCGGCCAGGCCGACAGCCGTGAACCTGGCCTCTGGCGTTGCGGCGGCACTGAGCGCGTGGCGGACGGCCGCCGACCGCAAGTCACCCGTTCCCAGCCAAAACGCTGGTGCCCTGCCAACCCTGGGGACGACCCCCGGACCCCCGGCCCTGCCAACCCGGGGGACGACCCCCGGACCCCCGGCCCTGGCAGCCCTCGCCCGGGCGCGGACGCTGGCAGCCGAAGACGCCGCCGCCAGCGCAGCGATGGCCCGGCACGGCCTGACCCTGGTCCCGCCGGGCGCACGGATCCTCACGCACTGCAACACAGGCGCGCTGGCATGCGCGGGCGAGGGCACCGCGTTCGCGGTGATCCTGGCGGCTCATCGGGCGGGCCGGCTGGCCAAGCTCTGGATCGACGAGACCAGGCCGCTGCTGCAGGGCGCGCGGCTGACGGCATGGGAGGCCGGCCGGGCGGGGATCCCGCACTCGCTGCTGGCCGACAGCGCGGCCGCTTCGCTGATGGCGTCTGGTCAGGTGGACCTGGTGCTGACCGGCGCCGACCGGATAGCCGCCGACGGGAGCGTGGCCAACAAGGTGGGCACCTACGGGCTCGCCGTGCTGGCCAGGCAGCACAAGGTGCCGTTCGTGGTGGTCGCGCCCGTGTCTACCGTCGACCCGGACGCAGCTGACGCGGGCGCCATACCCGTCGAGCACCGGCCGTCCGATGAGGTCGTGCGGGTGGCCGGCCAGCAGATCGCCCCGGAGGGCACGACGGCCTATAACCCCGCGTTCGACGTCACCCCGCCGGCCCTGGTCACGGCCCTCGTCACAGAACGGGGGGTGATTCAGCCGGTTACTCCAGGTAATCTGCGAGTGCTGGGGACCTATCACACAACACCGGAGGCCCCCGAACCACCCCCTACGTGGAACTATGAGGAACATGAAAGGTCGCGTTCTAGTCGTCGATGACGACAGCGCCCTTGCCGAGATGCTCGGGATCGTGCTGCGTGGCGAAGGTTTCGAGCCCACCTTTGTCTACGACGGCGACAGGGCGATGGAGGTGTTCCGGGACGTCAAGCCGGACCTCGTGCTGCTTGACCTGATGCTGCCCGGGGTCGACGGCATCGACGTATGCCGTCAGATCCGGGCCGAGTCGGGCGTGCCGATCGTCATGCTGACGGCCAAGAGCGACACCGTGGACGTGGTGCTTGGCCTCGAGTCTGGCGCCGACGACTACATCGTCAAGCCCTTCCAGTCGAAGGTGCTGATCGCGCGGGTTCGGGCCAGGCTGCGCCGGACCGAGGACCCCGCTCCCGAGACGCTCACCATCGGTGACGTCACGATCGACGTCGCCGGGCACTCCGTGCACCGCAACGGCGACCAGCTGAACCTCACGCCGCTCGAGTTCGACCTGCTCGTGGCGCTGGCCCGCAAGCCGCGTCAGGTGTTCACCAGGGAGGTGCTGCTCGAGCAGGTGTGGGGCTACCGGCACGCAGCCGACACGCGCCTGGTCAACGTGCACGTGCAGCGGCTGCGGGCCAAGATCGAGAAGGATCCGGAGCGGCCGGAGATCGTCGTCACGGTGCGCGGCGTCGGCTACAAGGCAGGCACGGGCTGACGCCGGCCGGGCAGGCCGGCGGGGGCACGCGGACAGGCCACCTTGGAAGGGCAGTGCAAGCAGGAACGATAGGCAGGGCAGCGGTCAGCGTCAGGACCCGTTACCGGGACTGGCTGGACAGGCCTCGCCCTGCGGCCTTTGCCCGCACCGCGGCGTGGCTCGGCAAGCTCGCCGACCGGTGGCGGAAGTCGCTCCAGCTCCGGGTGATCATCGCGACGCTGGTGCTGTCCGCGGTTGTGGTCACCATCCTCGGCTACGTGCTGATGCAGCACTTCGTGGAAGGCGTCTACGCGAACACCGAGCAGTCCGCCCTGAACATCGCCGAGGCCGGGCTGAACACCGCGCGGGGGCAGGGCTACTTCCAGGATGCGCCGAACGGCGACGCCCGCCAGAGCATGCAGAACCTCGTGGCTGAGCTGAAGCCGACCAGCCCCACCGAGTACGGGGTCTACGTCACGGCACTCCCGTACCAGGGGCCCGACAGTGGCGGTGCCCACTGGGGCTTCAGCGGAGAGAATCCGGTGCCGCCTCGCATCCTCGCGCGGCAGGTCCGGGCGGAGGTCCCGAACGGGCCCCTGCTGAAGGACTGGGTCAGCGCCGACGTCTTCAGTTCGCGCCCCGTTGCCGGGCTCGCCTTCGGCGCCAGGTTCGGCAGCGTGTACCAGGTCTACTACTTCTTCCCGCTGGGCGCCGAGCAGGCGAGCATCGCCAACATGCAGCGCACCATGCTGCTAGCCGGCATCGCCGTCGTGTTCCTGCTGGCTGCCATCGCGTGGCTGGTCACCCGGTGGGTGGTCATCCCGGTCCGGCTTGCCGCCCAGGGTGCCAGACGGCTGTCAGCCGGGATGCTGGACGAGCGGATGGAGGTCCGCGGCACGGACGAGCTCGCCGCCCTCGCCACCTCGTTCAACGACATGGCGGCCAGCCTCCAGGACAAGCTCAAGGAGCTCGAGGACCTGTCCTCGGTGCAGCGGCAGTTCGTCTCCGACGTGTCGCACGAGCTGCGCACGCCGCTGACCACGATCCGGCTGGCCTCGGACGTGCTATTCGCCGCGAAAGACAACATGGCGACGGACGTCGCGACGTCTGCTGAGCTGTTGCAGAGCCAGCTCGAGCGGTTCGAGTCGCTGCTCACCGACCTGCTGGAGATCAGCAGGTACGACGCCAACGCGGCGACCCTCGACGCGGAGTTCGTCGACGTGCGGACGGTCGTGCTGCAGTCCGCTGACGTGGCGCAGCAGCTCGCCGAGCGCCGTGGAACCAGGATCGAATTCCGGTTGCCCGCCGAGCAGTGCATCGCCGAGGTAGACCGGCGGCGCGTCGAGCGGATCCTGCGCAACCTGCTGGTCAACGCCGTCGAGCACGGCGAGGACCGTGGCGTGGTGGTCACGGCGGCGATGGACTCGGCGGCCGTCGCCGTATCCGTGCGTGACTACGGCGTCGGCCTGGCACCCGGCCAGGAGCAGCTGGTTTTCGACAGGTTCTGGCGGGCGGACCCCGCCAGGGCGCGGACCTCCGGCGGCACCGGGCTCGGGCTGTCCATCGCGCTCGAGGACGCGCGGCTGCACGGAGGCTGGCTGGAGGCCTGGGGGGAGCCGGGGCGGGGCTCGGTTTTCCGGCTCACGCTGCCGCGGACCAGCGGCGGCGAGCTGCAGGGATCGCCGCTGCCGCTCAGCCCCTACCAGAACGGAGTCGAGCAGGCGGAGCTGCCCGTGCTTGCCCGGCTGGCGGCGCAGGATGGTGCCGCCAGCGCCGATCTGGCTGGCTCTGACTTCGCTGGAGGCGATGCTGCCCCGGCCCCGGTGACCGGCGAACCGGCTGGCGAGGTCACCGTCCGTGGCTAGGGGCAGTCTCGCCGGGCCGCGCTGGGCCGGCTGGCCAACATGGTCGGCGGGACCGGCAGCGGCCGTCACGATGGTGATCATGGTGGCCGGGTGCGCGACCCAGCCGTCCGGAGGCGCGCCGCAACCCGTCAGCGGGACCAGCGCCCAGGCACAGGCCTACGTCTTGCCGGAGCCGCCGCCGCCGCCGACCAGTGCGGGCATCTGGACGCCGCAGAACGTCGTGCTCGGCTTCCTGCAGGCCAGTGCCAGCTACGCCATCGACCCGTCGGCCGTGAGCGGCTACCTCGTCCCGTCGCTGCGGAAGCGCTGGCATCCCAGCGGCGCGGTGACCGTCATCGGCACGCCGTCGCAGGTCTCGGCGTCGCCGTCGTCGGGGAACGGGAAACTGGTGAACGGGTCGGCCCAGTCGGGGACGACCAGCATCGTCACGTTCAACGCGGAGCAGCTCGCCACGCTCAGCCAGTCAGGACAGTACGAGTACGCGCCGGTAAAAGGCAGCTTCACGTTCACGCTTGACCACATCAACAACGTCTGGCTGATCAAAGACCCGCCCGCTGGCCTGCTGCTGCAGCAGTCCGACTTCGAGGACGTCTACCAGCAGCGGAACCTGTACTTCTACGCGCCTACATCGGCGGGCGGCCTGGCTCCTGACCTGGTGCCAGACCCTGTGTACGCGCCTATCGAGGGCAGCGACACCGCACTGAACGAGAAGGTCGCTGACAACCTGGTGCGCGGGCTGTTCCAGGACTCCAACGGCTGGCTGGCGGATCCGGCAACGACGACGGCCTTTCCGCGGGGCACGATGCTGGAGAAGCTCACGATCAGCAACCAGACCGCGCTGGTGGACCTCCGCGTCCCCGCCCGCGGGGTGGCTGACGAGGGTAACGCCCAAGAGCAGATGGCCGAGCAGGTGTTCTATACGCTCACCGACAAATCTGGGTACTCGCCGCCGGTCGCCAGCCAGGTTGAGGTGGAGATCAACGGCCAGATGATCTTTACCGGAGACAAGCCCGCGAGCCTGATCCCCCTCGTGTCCGACGTGCCGCAGACGGCGTTCTTCCTCCATTACGGCAGCGTCGCCCAGCTGACAGGAAGCGGGCGCAAGGCGCTTGTGGTCGCCCGTCCCAGCCAGGTAGGCGGGGCACAGATCACGGCCGTCGCCTCGGACTCGGCAATCCAGCCGGGGGCCACTCCCCAGCTGGCCGTGGCGGTACGAGCCGGAGACGGCTGCGCCGTCTACACCGGCGCGGTCGGCAGGCACGGATGGTCGCCTTCGCAGGAGCACTTGCTGTCCACGTCGGGCGGACCGTGCAACTCACTGAGCTGGGACAGCAGCGGGTACATCTGGGCGTCAACCGGCCAGCACATCTGGGCGATCCAGCCAGGCCATCAGCCAGGCCTTCAGCCGGTGCCGGTCGCTCCGCCGGTCATGCCGGGTACCCGCGGGAAGAAGGTCACCGTCCTCGCCATCCGGATGGCACCCGACGCCGTCCGCGCTGCGCTGCTGGTGCGGACGCCGGGCGGCGGCCGTGCCGTCTTGCTCGCCGCCGTTCGGCACGGCAACGGCACCATCTCGTTCGGCCAGGCAGTGACCGCAGGAACCGGGCTGGCCGACCCGCTGGCGCTGAGCTGGCTCAACCCTTACTACCTGGCCGTTCTGGCCGGCGGCGATATCTACGAGGTGCCGTTGACGGGAGCGGCGGGCTCGGAGCTTGGCTCGGTTCCTTACCAAGCGCAGACGCTCACGACCGACGGCAGTGAGTTCGTGATCGGTACCAGGACCGGTGAGATCAGGACGTCGCCGGTATCTTTCAGCCACTGGGCGTCAGGGCCGTCC
>JASIGS010000523.1 GCA_030052355.1 Streptosporangiaceae bacterium
GACTCGGTGGCCGACTCCACGATCTTCGGCGTGAAGACCTCGGTGAAGCCCTGCCGGTCCAGCGCGGCGCGGAAGCCGGCCGCGCTGGCGGCGGAGACCTCGAAGCCGGCCCGCAGCAGCGGGTGACGCAACGTGGTCGGTGCACCGTCCAGGATCGTCGGCAGCGTCGCGTTCAGCGTCGGACGGTACAGGTCGAACGGCGGCGGCGACGCCGGGCCCGATAGCTGGGTGATAACCGGCCCGGTCAGCTCGGCCCCTCCAGGGGCCTGCTCGCTGGCGACCACCAGGCCCTCGACCTGCAGGACGGTCTCCTCGCCTCCGATGTCGTCGGCCGCTGCTGGCGGCAGGACGACCTGGGCCAGCCCGGACCGGTCCCTGATGATGAGGAAAGAGACTGACTTCAGCTCCCGGCGGCGGTGCAGCCAGCCGGCGATGGTGACCTTCTCGCCGATGCGCTGTGGCAGTTCGGCGGACAGTACTCGTGAGATCATCACAGCTCCCTACGGGATGTTGTGCGATCCCTTGGGAGTGCGGGCGATAAGGGAACTCGCGGTGCCACCGCACTTTCGCCGCGCCCGGGGGCGCGACCTCACTGGGCCCGGTGACGGGGGCTGGCCGGCGGGGCATTGGGCCTGCCGCTGGCCGCGGCGGCCGTTCCTCCCCGCACTCTGGAGGGTCTTCGCATCCGGGCGCGAGGCCGCCTTCGCAGCTTCCAGCGGCTCTCTGCAGGCAGGCGGGGCAGGCCCGCGCGCCTGGTGCTCGCGTGATCCGGCGCTACTCGTCTCCGTCAGCGCGTTGCACCCAGGATAGCGAGTCGGTGCAACCGGGCTTTCCCCCTTACCCTGGGAGGCATGTACCTCCCCCGGCATTTCACCGTTACCGACATGGCGGAGATCGGCGCGTTCGTGGACGCGGCTGAGGCCGCCGATCTTGTGACCTTCGACGGGACCAGGCCCATTGCCACCCTGCTGCCCATCATCTGGGAACGACCGGACATCTCGTCGAACGGAAACGGCGAAGCCGCGGACTTCGGGCGCATCCTCGGCCACATCGCGATCGCGAACGATCAGTGGAAGACGGCTGCGGCCGGCGCGGAGGCGCTCGCGATCGTGCACGGGCCGCAGGCCTACATCTCGCCGTCGTGGTACGAGAGCAAGTACCGGCACGGCCGGGTGGTGCCGACCTGGAACTACGAGGCGGTGCACCTGACCGGGAAGGTCACCTTCCACACCGACCACGAGTGGAAGCGAGCCCTCGTGACGCGGCTGACCCACCTGCACGAGGACAGCCGCGAGCACCCCTGGGCGGTCCTGGACGCGCCGCCGGAGTACATCGACGGCCAGCTGCGCGCGATCGTCGGGGTTGAGCTGCTGGTGACCTCCATCGAGGCGAAGCAGAAGCTCAGCCAGAATCGCAGCGAACTGGACAGGGAGGGCGTGGTGACGGGCCTGCGCGCAGAGCCGGGTCCCGGTCCGGCCGCGATCGCCGACGAGATGGCCGCGCAGCTAGACAGGGGCAGCGCTCTGCCAGACTGAGGCCATGCTCGGCGAGGTCGGTTTCCTGTTGGCCACGGTCGCGGTGATCATCCTCGCACGGCTGATCGCCGATCGCGTCCACATCCCTGTCACGATCGTGCTGACCGTGTTCGGGCTGATCTATGCCGTGCTGCCCACGCCGAGCATCCACCTAGAGCCAGAAGTCGTCCTGCTGCTGCTGATCCCGCCGCTGCTGTACAGCGCGGCGCTGCGGTCGAGCCTGCTGGCCATCCGCGCGGACTGGCGCCCGATCACCAGCCTGTCGGTCGTGCTGGTGCTGGTGACCGCGTTTGCCGTCGGGTTCGCGGTCTCGATGGTCGTTCCGCGCATCTCGCTTGCCGCCGGGCTTGTGCTTGGCGCCGCGGTGGCGCCCCCCGACCCGGTGGCCGCCTTGTCGATAGGCCGGCGCGCGGGGATGCCCGCCCGGCTCGGCACGCTGATCGGCGGGGAAGGCCTGCTCAACGACGCGACCGCTTTGACGACCTGGCAGGTGGCGCTGGCGGCCACGGTGGGCAGCGGATTCTCGCTGGCGTTCGCCGTTGGCAAGTTCGTGCTCGCGGCAGGCGGCGGGCTGCTGATCGGGGCCGTCGTCGGCTATCTGCACCGGTGGGCACGCCCGCTGCTGCGCGACCCGCTGCTGGCCAACCTCGCGTCGCTGGCCACGCCGTTCGCGGCCTACGCGCTGGGGGACGTCGCCCGGGTTTCCGGCGTGCTGGCCGTGGTGATCGCGGGCCTGATGGCCGGGCACGACGCCCCGCGGGTCGAGTCCGGGGCGAGCCGGATCCAGACGGGCGCCGTGTGGCAGCTTGTCGAATTGCTGCTCGAAGGACTGGTGTTCCTGCTGATCGGGGCGCAGCTGCCACAGGTGCTGCGCGGCGTGCGGGTCGAGTCGCCCGGGGTCACGGCCGAGGCGATCGGCGTCACGCTCGCGGCGGTGCTGTTCGTCCGGCCGTTGTGGCTGTTGCTGACGCAGGTCATTCCCGGCCGGCTCGGCTGGCGGCTCGGAGACCAGTACCCGCCGCTGAACGCCCGCCAGAGCGCCGCGCTGAGCTGGGCAGGCAGCCGCGGGGTCATCACGCTGGCGGCGATCTTCGCGGTGCCGCTGACGAAGACCAACGGCAGCCTCTTCCCCGACCGCGACCTGATGCTGCTGTGCGCCTACATCGTGGTGCTCGTGACGCTGGTCGGACAGGGACTGACGTTCGCTCCGCTGCTGCGGTGGCTCGGGCTGCGGACGAACGAGGCAGAGGATGCCCAGGTGCGGAACGAGGCCAGGCTGGCCGCCCTGGCCGCCGCGCACGCGGCAGTCAACGAGATGGAGGCCGAGCGCGACATCCCGGCGACCGTGGCGAACGCCCTGCGCGTGTCGCTGCGCCAGCGCACGCAGCGGACCCGGGCGCGGATCAGCCTGCTCGAGGAGTCAGATGACGGCGAGGTGATCTGGACGCCGGAGATGGAGGCCATGGTGCGCGGTCAGCAGGCCGTGATCGACGCGCAGCGAGAGGAGTTGCTGCGCTGGCGGGACTGCGGGCGCTTGCCGGACCACACCATGCGCCTGCTGCAGCGCGAGCTGGACCACGAAGAGCACGCCATTCCCGGCCACTAGCTGGTCCGTGGGTCGGCACTCCTGGCGGCTAGCTGAGCTGCCCTGCCTCGGCCTCGGCGTCGCACTCGGATTCCGCGTCGGCCAGGCACTGAGCTTGCGCTCCGTCCAGGCATTCGGCGGGCCCGCCAGCGGCCAGGATTGCCTCGCTGATGGCCAGCAGCTGTGTCACCTGCTCGGCGCTGAGCTGGTCGAACAAGGACTGCCTGACCTGCTCGACGTGAGCGGGCGCCGCCGCCTCGAGGGCGGCGAACCCAGCGGGGGTGAGCTGCGCCACCTGTCCGCGCCGGTCCGTCGGGCAGTCGAGGCGCTGCACCCAGCCGCGCTCCTCGAGCCGGGCGACCGCGTGGGACAGCCGGCTCTTGCTGGAGGTCGACGCCTCGGCGAGCTGGCTCATCCGCAGCGCCTGGCCGGGGGCCTCGGACAGCCGCACCAGGATCTCGTAGTAGCCGTGCGGGATGCCGGTGGCCCGCTGGAGCTGACCGTCGATGGCAGCGAACAGCGAGTGCGTGGCGGTCAGGAAAGCCCGCCACGTCTGCTGTTCTCCGGCTGTCAGCCACCGGGTGCTTGTTTCGGCCACACGACTAGCCTACCGCATTTGGTTGAGAGTTTGACAACTGTGCGCGGTCTGTGATATTGGTTGAGTACTCAACAAGAGAACGTTCAACCAAAACTGGAGTGATCCCCGTGACCGCAGCAGCTACCGAGACCACCATCCCCGGCTACGAGGCCGCCACCTGGAACATCGACCCTGTCCACTCCGAGGTCGGCTTCTCGGTACGGCACATGATGGTCAGCAAGGTCCGCGGCCGGTTCACAACCTTCAGCGGCCAGCTCGTCACGGGTGAGGACCCGCTGAAGTCGTCGGTGACCGCCGAGATCGACCTGAGCTCGATCAACACCGGTCAGGAGCAGCGCGACGCGCACATCAAGTCGGCCGACTTCTTCGAGGTCGAGACCTACCCGACCATGACCTACAAGTCCACCGGCATCCGCGTCGAGGACGGCGAGTACGTACTCGACGGCGAGCTGACGCTCAAGGGCGTCACCCGTAGCGTGCCGCTGCACCTCGAGCTCAACGGCTTCGGGCCGGACGCGTACGGCGGCGTCCGTGCCGGATTCACCGCGACCGGCGAGATCAACCGGCGGGACTTCAACGTGAACTTCAACGCGCCGATGGCCAACGGCGGCGCTGTCGTGGCGGACAAGGTCACGCTCCAGCTGGAGATCGAGGCCATCAAGGCCTGACGCAGTACTAATCCGATGGCACCGTCTGGCCACCCCTGACCTTGGTGGCCAGACCGCCGCACCGGGGTCGTCCCCCGGACTGGCACCGCGGGGGTCCGGGGGTCGTCCCCCGGATTAGCACCGCGGGGGTCCGGGGGTCGTCCCCCGGACTGGCACCGCGGGGGTCCGGGGGTCGTCCCCCGGGCTGGCAGAGCCGTCCCGGTAGCCCTGCTCCCGGGACGGCTTCGGCATTTGTCGGGCTTCTCACCGACACGCGCCTTCGTTACCGGTCTGTTTATGCGCTGTACACCCGGCCGTCGGCCGGTGTCAGCGGCCGATTGCCAGCATCTGAGCCAACGAGACCGAGCTGGCCACAAGGCCGGCGGTGCGCGACCCGAACACGGCCAGAGCGCGGGGAACCGGGGTGTTCGGCGTGGACCCCGGCCGCTTCCCCGGCGGCCAGCCGTCGATGAGGATGACCTGCTGCCACGCGCCGGCGGCGACGACGTTGGACCTCCACCCGGCGCCGATCGTGCGCGACACGTTCCAGGCCACGCAGGCGCGCAGCGGCGGCGCCCTCGGCGACTAAGGTTGCGAGCGTGACGGGGGAGGTTCCCGAGTACAGCCTGTATACCGAGCTGGCCGAGTGGTGGCCGGTGATCTCGCCGCCCGGCGAGTACGCCGCCGACGCGGCCGCGATCGCCGCGGCGTTCGGCACCGCGGCGATCGACGTCAGGGACGCGCTCGACCTCGGCAGCGGCGGCGGTCACGTCGCGGCGCACCTGAAGGACCGCTTCTCGCTGACGCTCGTGGACCTGTCCGAACAGATGCTGACGGTGTCCAGGCAGCTCAACCCCGAGTGTGCGCACGTGCGCGGTGACATGCGGACGGTCAGGCTCGGCCGTCAGTTCGACGCGGTGCTCGTGCACGACGCCGTGGACTACGTCACGTGCGAGTCCGACCTGCGGCTGGTGATCGAGACGGCATTCGCGCACTGCCGCGCTGGCGGGGTCGCGGTGTTCGCCCCTGACCACACCGCGGAGACATTCCTGGCCGGAACCGGGGGAGGCGGGGGCGCCGAACCGGGCGGACGGCAGGCGAGCTTCCTGGAGCGCACGACTGATCCCGACCCGGCCGACGACTGGATCCTGGCCGAGTACGAGTTCACGCTCCGAGATGCCGATGGGGGAGTCCGGATCGTGCGGGAGGCGCACCGGCTGGGCTCGTTCCCTCGTGATACCTGGCTGGCGCTGCTGGCCGGCGCCGGCTTCGACGCCGAGGCGCGGCTCCGGAAGGATGCCGGGCTCCGCCGCGTGATGTTCGTCGGCGGGCGGCCGCCGCGCGATGAAATCAGAACGGGCCCTGGGTAGCCCCCCTCTTGTTACCCAGGACCCGCTCTGCAGCGTGCGTCCGGAGCTCGCGCCCCGGACCAGCACGGCGGAGATGGCCTTGCGGCCGCGGCGGCGCTATAGCGTGGCCGGAAGACCTGCCTCGGCGTCCGTGCTCGCGAGGCTGACCGGGTGCCCGATCGTGCCAAGCGTCCCGGGCAGCCGGGAACAGCTCAGGCCGGAACGGCTTTCCAGCAGCGAGCGGGCCAGAGCCGGGCAGGCGCGCGCGTCGCGCAGCTGGACCTGCGCGTCCGCGGGCAGCCGGTCGAGCGCCATCCGGAAGTAATGACCTGAAACGCAGGTCAGGGCGATGTGATCAGCGGGGCCTTCGGTGCTGTACAGCGAGAAGAGGTCGGTGACCTCGGCTGGCATCTCGCATTCCGGGCAAGATACGAGATTCAGCCAGGACTTTGCGTGCATGGTTCCTACTTGGCTGTTCGGTGCCGCACCTCGGCGCTTGAACTGCGGAGGGGCTCCGGCCGGGCCTGATACACATGGGTTCGCCTGAATATTTATGCGCTGCCATGTATCAGCGGGCTCGCTGGCGCCTCCGGTATCCGAAGGGCGTCACCCGCGCGGACGCCGCATCCGGGACAAAGGGACGAGGCGGGCATAGCATGCTGGTGGGGTTAACGATCGCCAGGAGGGAAGCGCCATGCGTGATGACCCGTCGGTCATCGCCCTGGTCGCCCGTGTCTGCGGCGGCGACCAGGAGGCGTGGAACGAGATCGTTGAGCGTTACGCCCCGCTCGTCTGGTCGATCTGTCACCGGTATCAGCTCGGCCGTCAGGACATTGACGACGTCGGTCAGAGCATCTGGTTGCTGCTGGTGGAGAACATCCGCGGCCTCCGCGAGCCTGCCGCGCTGCCGGGCTGGATCGCCACCGCGACCCGCCGCGAGTGCCTTCGTGTCCTGCGTGCCGGCCGTCACCAGGACCCAGGCGGGCTGCCGCCGGAGGACCTGATGCTGCCCGACCAGTCCGACGTGATGATCGAGGAGGAGCTCTTCGAGGCGCAGCGCAACATCGCGTTCCGCGCGGCGTTCGCCGAGCTTCCGCAGGGCTGCCACGACCTGCTGTCGATCCTGATGACCGACCCGCCGCCCGGCTACGCGCAGATCAGCGAGACGCTGCAGATCCCGGTGGGCAGCATCGGCCCGACGCGCGCGCGCTGCCTGCAGCGGCTGCGCCGTTCACCGCACCTGGCCGCGTTCCTCGCCGACCAGGATCAGACCGACGAACTCCGGGAAACCGCGAGGTGACCACCGTGAACGCTAGCTTGGACGACGACGAGGTCCTGGCCGCACTGCGGGAGGCACTGCTCGAGCGGGAGGCCGTGCCGGCCGAGTTCGTCGAGGCGGGCAAGAACGCGTTCGCCTGGCACAACATCGACGCCGAGCTCGCTCAGCTCACCTACGACTCCGTCCGCGACCGTGAGCCGGCACTGAGCACACGGTCGGAGTCGGCCTCGATCAGGGCGCTGACCTTCACCTCCGCGCACCTGAGCATCGAGCTCGAAGTCGGCGCCGACTCGCTGGTCGGCCAAGTCGTCCCGACCCAGGCCGCGACGATCAGGGTGCAGCCGAGGGTGGGCAGCGAGACCTTCGTCCCGGCCGACGAGATCGGGTGCTTCTCGATCCGCCCCGTGCCGGCCGGCGAGTTCCGGCTGCACTGCCGGACAGCGCAGGGCGTGGACGCGCAGACCGGCTGGATCAGCCTGTAGCGTCAGCCGGCGCCGAGCGCGACGAGGGACAGCACCGCGCCCTGGCTGGCCGGGTCGCCGGCGCTGTCACGGCGGAGCGCGTGCAGCGACTCGGCGAGGCTGAGGCCGGTTCGCAAGGACCCGTGCAGGTCGATCATCAGTGGCACGACGGCATGGTCGTTGAGGGGAACGACGCCAGCGACGATTCCGGCCGTCCCGAGCGGCAGCAGGCTGCTGACCAGCCCGAGCAGCTCGTCGGCTCCTGCCGGTGCGAGCAGGCCGGAGTCACAGCTGGGCAGGACCAGCCGGTAGGGCGCGCGTTCCAGGCGCTCGAAGTCGTATACGGTCAGCGGCCCGTCGTGCATGCGCAGCGAGGAGAACATCGGGCTGTCGGCGCGGAACGTGCCGTGCGCGGCGACGTGCGCGAGCCATGCGCCGTCGAGCGCATCCAGCACCCGGTCCGCTGTCGCGTCGGTTCCGGACAGCACCGTGACCTCGTCGTACAGCCCGGCTACCGTCGGCACCTCGGCGCCGCCGGTGATCAGGTCCGGCCCGGTGACGAGCGTGACGTGGTTGCGTTCGGGCGGACTGGTGGCGTGGGCGCGCAGCCACGCGCTCGTCGACGGGGCGACGCTGAACGCCCGGTCGGTCAGCGCGGGGAGCAACGCCCAGGGGATGGCGTGCAGCTTCCCGGGCGGGATCACGACGACGGGCCCGTCAGGCAAGTGCCGGGCAGCCTCGCCGAGTATCGCGTTCTGCAGGTCGGGACCGGCTGATTTCAGGATCGCCAGCGCGCTGTCCGGGTCGTCTCCGGCCCGGCCGCGGGCCAGCCGGCGCAGCGCGAACCGTGCGAAGTCGGTGGCCCGCAGCGCGTCCTGCGTGCTGCCGGCGCTGAACTGCCGCACTCTGCCCGCTCCGCAGAGGAGCACCTGCAGCGTGCCATCGACCTCTACGATCTCGACGAGATGCGTCGTGCCGAGCGCAGCCAGCAGGTTCGAGACGCTGATGCCTGAGCGTGTCGCGCTGGTTGTGCCTCTGGTCCGCAGCGATCCCGCCCTGACCGCTTTCTCCAGGCGAAGCTGTTCGCGCTCGAGGGCTCCGGCGGGCTGCCCCTGCAGCCGCGCCTGCTCGACCTGGCTGGTGACCTGCCGCAGCGCGGCCAGGTCAGCGTCGAAACCGCCGTCGGCCGGCGGCCGGACGGCCGGCACCGCCAGGGCGGTGGCCCGCCAGCGCTCGCTCCAGGCCAGCAGGGTCCTCGGCTTGTGCAGCCGCGCCGCATGGCGCTGGGCGATCGCGGCCAGCTCGGCTCCGTGCGCGGTGGCCTGAGCTCGCAGCTCCGATGCCCCCAGGGTCCACCGGTACTGATCCAGGATGTCCAGGCCGCGTCCGCAGGCGGCGAGCACGCGTTGCGGCTCACCCTCGGCTTCCGCGAGCAACGCCTCGCTGAGCCATCCCGCAGCGCGCGCTATCGCCACGCCGCGGCGCCGGTTCGCTGCAGCCGCAGTGAGATGGCGCCGGGCCTCCTCCAGTTGCCCCAGGTCCAGTGCCGCCCGGCCGGCCAGCAGGTGTGCCTGCACCGCCTCGCTGGAACCGAGTGCCTCGAGCCGGCTGGCCACCCGCACCGCCGCGGTCAGGAGCCGGCCAGATGGCGGCTCAGCGGCATACCGGGTTCGGGCGATCAGCAGATCGGCCTGTGCCTGCCACCACGCTCTCTGCTGGGTCCGGAACAGACGGTCAGCGGCCTGCGCACGGTCGAGTGCCGCCTGCGGCTGGCCAGCTGCCAGCGCGCAGTTCGCGGCTCGCAGCAGCAGTTCGGCCTTGCTGGTTGACGGGCCGCGATGATCCTCGATCTCCTGCACCGCGGCGTCTGCCACGGCCAGCGCGTCAGTTATCAGCCCGGCGGCCAGCAACACGTCGCACCGGAGCTGGCTGACCCCAACTGGCGGCGGGATGTCCAGGGACGCGTACCGGGAGGCTGCCTCGTCGAGGAAGGAGAGCGCCGTCGGCAGGTCCCCGGAACGGAAGGCGGCCACGCCCCGGTTCAGAACCGTGTGGATCGACTCACGTTCCTGGCTCGTCTGCGCGAACAGCCGCCCCGATGCCGCGAAATCTGCGTCAGCACGGGCCGGAGAGCCAAGGTGCAGATAGGCGAGACCGCGGGTGTTGAGCGCCCGCGCCGTCCAGAGGATGTCCCCGGCGGGCTGCAAGATGTCGATCGCGCCGCGCAGGCTCTGGAGGGCAGCGGCGTAGCGGCCGAGAACGTAGAGCGCGCAGCCGTGCCGGTGCAGGACCCGTCCGAGCAGCACGCCCCGGGACAGGGCGATCGCCAGGTCAAAGGCGGCGAGGCCTTGCGCCGTACGGTCGTGCTGGACGAGTGCCGCTCCTAGCGAACTCAGCACATCGGCTTCGCGATCCGCGGAGCCAGTCCGGCGAGCGAGGCGCAGCGCAGCGCGCAGTTCTCCGACGCCGGCGCTGACATCACCGGTGTCCCGGAGCACGATCCCTGCGGCCTGGTGTGCTACCGAGGCCTCGTAGGCATCGACTTGACCGGCAAGGATGTGGCGCGCCCGGGCCAGGGCATCCCGAGGCCGGGACATGGCGAGCTGCAGCAGGTCATCGGACTCGGCGTGCTCCGCCCCGCCCGCGTCTGCACCTTCCGCCACTCAGCAAGCCTAGATCGAGAGATCGCTGATCCAGCCGGGCGCGCGGAGAAAGTGGTCGAATTGACACGCTCAGGTATCAGATTGTCCGAGGCGGGCTCCGTACGTGTGCCAGCGGCGGCCACAGGGGCGCTCGCCGATGAGCTACCGGTCCCCGCAATCGGCCCGGTTCCGTGAGCGATGTCATTGAGACTGCGGAGGAAGAATTGACCAATCCAAGCGATTGGCGCGGCGGCCTGCGGCCCGAGGTCGCCGACGAGACCGAGCACATAGCCCGTGCGCTTCGCGAAGGCCCGAGCGGCAAGGAAATCACGGTTGTGCCCACCGACGGCGGTGGTGTCCATCACCTGCACGCCGAAGGCGAGATCTTGGTCCTGGACGAGTACCTAGACCGCGTGCTCGACACCCTGGGGGAGCCCGGCCGGCAAGAATTGCAGGCTAACCAGCCCGGCCGGATCCAGCGCGTCACGGCGGGGGTCGTGCTGCTCACGCTGTCCGGCCAGTCCGGCACCGTGTCCGACACGCTCGACCTCATCGATGGGCGACACGGCCGGGGCATCGCGACCCCGAACCACGTGCTGACCGTAGCCAACGGCGCGATCTCCATCTGCCCGGCCACCGAGCCTGAAGAGGCCTACCAGGACAGCGAGCCGTATCCGTCGGTGTGCCGCGACAACGGCGGCGACGGCGTGCTGGTCTACGTGGCGGACACTGGGCTGCTGGCCAACGCGGCCGTTGGCCACCCGTGGCTGGCCGGAGTCCAGGCTGGTGACATCGACGCCCTGCCGCCCCAGCTTCCCGGTGGCGCTCAGCCGGTGCCGCCCTACAAAGGGCACGGCACGTTCGTCGCCGGCGTGCTGCGGTGCATAGCGCCAGGAGCGGATGTCATCGTGACGAACGCGTTCGCGTCCGCGGGCAGCGCGCTCGAGGCGGATCTGGTGCAAAGACTGGAGGCCGCGCTCGGCCTTGGCGTCGACATCTTCCACCTCACGATCGCGTGCGGGTCGAGGAACGACCTTCCGCTGATCGCCTTCCGGGAGTGGCTCAGCCACCTGCGCGAGTACAAGGGCTCGATCTGCGTCGTCGCGGCGGGCAACAGCGGCTCGCGCCGGCCGTCCTGGCCGGCCGCGTTCAGCGACGTCATCTCGGTCGGCGCGCTGGGCAGTGACTGGCGTGGCCGGGCGTCGTTCAGCAACTTCGGCGGCTGGGTGGACGTGTACGCGCCGGGACGCGACCTCGTGAACGCGTACGCGGCGGGCGTCTACACCTGCCACGTGGCGCCGTACAAGGGGCAGGTACGGAACTTCTACGGAATGGCGAAGTGGAGCGGCACCTCGTTCTCGACCCCGATCGTCACCGGGCTCATCGCCTCGCGGATGTCGCGTACCGGGGAGAACGCCCAGCAGGCCGCCGCCGCACTGCTTGCCGCCGCGCGGGAGCAGGCGATCCCTGGCGTCGGCCCGGTGCTGCTGCCCTACCAGCGCGGCTAGTTGATCTGCGCATGGCCCCGCCCCATGGGGGCGGGGCCATGCGCATGGTTGTGCCCCGCCCAACGGGGGCAGGGCGGGGCACACTCGGCTGGTTGCGCTCCGCCCCTGGGGGAGGGGCGGAGCACTCCGTTGCCTCGTCCTGCCGTCAGAAGCCGGGCAGGGCGGTCGAGATGTCGTAGTTCGAGCCCCAGTACCACTGCGTGGCGTTCGAGCCCGGCACGACGTGCGGGACGCCAGTGGGGTCGGCGATCCACCAGCGCACCTGGTGCTGCATCCACGTCGGCAGCGTGGCGACCGAGGCCTGGACGGCCGGCCAGTCGGACTCCATCGTGTACAGGACCGCGGTCGTGTGCGGGTCGGCGGTCAGCTTCTGGCTGACCCAGCTCGCGGCCATCGACGGCGTCGCGTCGCCGGGCTCGATGTCCAGCGCCTGCGCCCCGTGGGGGTCGCTGCCGTTGGTGTCAACCCACATCACGTTCCGGCCGGCTACCTCAGAGGCGGGAACGGCGAAGTTGCCGTCCGCGTACGTCGCGACCTCGTGGTGTGCCGGGATCGCCGTCGGCGTGGTCGAGTCATAGATCAGGTACGGCTTGGCCGGGGTGGCAGGACGGGTGTCCGCCGCGAGACGGACGTTTGCCGTCGCCCGGTGCGGAAGCCGTGTCGGACTTGCGTGCCGGGACGCCGAGTGGCCAGCCGCCAGGCTGGCGCTCGTCGCGCCGACGGTCGCCTCGCGCACAGCCGGCGTGGCGGCCGTGTGGGCGGAGGGGGCCAGGGCAATAGCGGTTCCAGCGCCAGTGCCGGCGAGCGCGGCGGCTGCGCCTGCCACGGCCAGCGTCCGGCGGCGGTCCCGGAGGGCGTTGGTCAGTCGGGCAGCGCGGGACAGCATGAAGCGTCCTTTCTGTCGATTCTGGGAATCCGGCCGGGGCTCTTTGGCCCTGGCCGCGTCGCAAACCGTCGGCGCCAATGTCAGGCAGTCACGGTGAGCAACGGGTAGTTCGACGCGCTGTAACCGGAGGTCGGTTCCACTATGAGACCGAGGTCACTACCAGGGAGTAAGTTTTGCAATCGATTGTCCGGACATTCCGGCACATCTGGGGTGGGCGACGGCGGTCTTAGCTGGCCTCGCCGGGGCGCACCAGGCCGGTCTCGTACGCGAGGACCACAACTTGCACCCGGTCACGCAGCCCGAGCTTGGCCAGGATCCGGGCGACGTGGCTCTTGACCGTGGCGTCACTGAGGTAAAGGCGCGTGGCGATCTCGCCGTTCGACATGCCCTTAGCGATCAGCCGGACCACGTCTTTCTCGCGCTCGCTGAGCCGGGCGACGCCCGGGTTAGATGCACCGCCCGGGAGGGGCCGGCGGCAGAAGTCCTCCACCAGCCGGCGGGTGATCGACGGGGCCAGAAGTGCGTCTCCGGTCGACACGGTCCGCACGGCGCTGACCAGCTGGCTGCGGCTCGCGTCCTTGAGCAGGAAGCCGCTGGCGCCCGCCCGCATCGCGCGGTACACGTATTCATCGAGATCAAAGGTGGTCAGCATCAAGATCTTGGCGCGGCTGCCCACGCGCGCCAGGTGCGCGGTGGCCTCGATGCCGTCCATGTCAGGCATCCGGACGTCCATGAGCACGACGTCGGGATCGTGCCGGCGAGCCGCCGAGATGGCCTCGCTGCCGGTGCCCGCCTCTGCCGCCACCGTGATGTCTGGCTCGGCCTCGAGCAGCATGCGCAACCCTTCGCGGACGAGGTCCTGGTCGTCCGCGATGAGCACACTGATGGGCGCGGTCATGGGCCCTTGAGTCCTGAACCGGCATCCTCGGCGCCGAGCGGCAGCCGGCGCGGCCGCTGCGGCCATCACGATCGGTTGCCTGGGTACGGCTGCAGCGAGCGCCGGGACGACGGCGGCGCGGACGGAGCACTTCCAGGAGGTCGCCACGTCGCCGATATCCAACAAGGCAAACGTCATCGCCTACGGCGCGTTCACCGCGGCGGGCACCGACACCGAGCACGCGAACGGCACCGACACCTTCAGCTTCCCGGGCGGAAGCTTCCTGGCCGCGCTGACCTACACGGGCCAGGCGCAGCACCTCAACAAGACGACCTGCCTGGTGACGCAGACCGTCCGCGTTACCTACGAGATCAGTCACGGGACCGGCAAGTTCGCCGGGATCAGCGGATCCGGTCGCGCGACGGTGTCCGACCTGCAGATAGCGGCCCGCAACTCGCGCGGCGTGTGTTCGCTCAGCAAGCCGCCGGCAGCCCAGCAAGTCGTCGCCTACGGCCACGGGCCCATCAGCCTGCCCTAGGACAAATCAGCACCTTGCGCCCTTTTGCTGCCGACGGCAGAGATCCCGCCGGCACCAAGAGGGCCTTCTGCCGGACACCGTGACATTCATGCTTTGATTCAGCTGCCCCGGTGGTGGCTGGGTCTGACCCGCACCGTGACTGGCCTGGTGCCCTTGAAGTGATCTGTCGGCCTGGCTGCCGCTCGGGGCGGCGTTAACCGCACCAGCCGGTCGGGCGGACGTGACCTTATAGGAGCCTTGCCGAGCACCGTGAATGTCCTGTCCGCCGTCCCGGCCGGTGGTGCTTCCCCGTACTGGCTAGCAGGGAGAGGCGGTTCCAGGATGCATGATGAGCAGGCGATTGTCATCGGCGGCGTGGACACCCACGGCCAGGTGCACGTGGCCGCCGCGATCGATGGCAGCGGGCGGGA
>JASIGS010000524.1 GCA_030052355.1 Streptosporangiaceae bacterium
CTGACTTCGACTACCGCGACTCGATACTCCGGCAGTTCCCGGCAACGTTCAGCGTTCCGGCCCGGTACGTGAAGCACATGATGGTCGTGGCTGACCTCGCCCGCGGCGACGCCGGCGCGGTCGAGGATGCTCTCGAGGCTGCCTGGCAGCTCCAGCGGAGTGCAGACTGAACTGGCGGTAATTTGCCATGGAACGTCCCGAGCCGCCTGGCTGGGTCCTGCGTGACGCGGTGGTCGTGCCCGGAGATGTCCGGCCCAGGGAGGGCCATGCCTGGCTGGTTGACTGGCACGGCACACGCGGCGTGCTGAGAAGCCTCCCCAGCCCTGCAACCCCGGCTGAGCTCAGCCGTCGCACCGACGATCTGGCCTGGCTGCACCGCTTCCTCGACTGGCTCGCCGCAGCCGGCTTCGCCGCACCGCGCCCGCTGCCAGCGTTTGACGGCAGGTCGTGGACGGCTGCCGGCGGCGCGCTCTGGGAGCTCGTCTCTTACCTGCCCGGCCACGTGGTCGGCTGGGCCGACCAGCCACCGATGGAAGAAGTAGGCGCGCTGCTCGGCCGGTACCACGCGGCCGTCCGCGATTACGCCCCCGGCTGCCAGCGGCCCAACGCGCTCCCGATCTCCCTCGTGCCGGCGATCCTGCGCGGACCGCGGCTGCGGGCAGCGCACGTTCCCCCCGGCGTAGCCGGCCTCATATGCGAGCTCGCCGAGAACCTGGCCCGGGACCTCGCCGACGCCGCCGCCGTTGTGCGCGCCCCGGTCGTCGTGCACGGCGACTTCACCAACCACAACGTCCTCGCCGACGGCACCCCGCCCAGCACAACGGGCGTCATCGACTTCGCGCGGGCGCACGTCGAGACGCCGATCGCGGACATCGGCTACGGCCTGTGGCGCAGCGGCCGTCCCCATCAGGAAGCCGACCATCTCGACCTGACGCGCGTTCGCCGGTTCGTGCACGGCTACGCGAGCGTCGTGCCCGTCTCTGCCGACGAAGCGAGCCTGATACCGGCGTACCTGTATGGCCGGGGCCTGCAGATGATCGCCAAGCGGGTTCTGGCCGGGAGCGCCGAGACCGGCATGCTGTCCCAGGTCGGCTGGATCCGGGCGAACGCAGCCGCGATCGCCCAGACGTGCGCCGACGCCGCCTAGGGGTGGCCTAGCCGGGCTGGAGAACCTTCTCCATGTACACCCGGCGGTAGCCGTCTTCGATGCCGCGACGCGTTACCCGGTAGCCGAGATGGCGATAGATCGCCTGGTTCTCGGTCATGACCTCGTTGGTGTACAGGGCAAGGCGGCTGATCCCGAGCTCCTTGGCTTGCTGTTCGGCGAAGTCCATCAAGCGCCGCCCGAGGCCCGTCCCCTGCAGATCCGGGTGAACGGCCACGTTCTCGATGAGCATCACCCGGTCGTCAACCGGGGTCAGCGAGATGAGCCCGACGACAGGGCTGCCTGTCACCCACATAGCGCCAGCGTCTATGGCCCCGCTGTAGTCGCGCAGCACCGGCGCGGGCGGCTTGTCCATGCGGCTGAGGTACACGTCGTATGCCGCCGCGATGACCTGGTAGATCGACGGCAGGTCTTCCTGAGCAGCCCGCCGCAGGCCAGCCGGCCGAGTTGTCGAGCTCATCTTGTTAGTCTGGCGCGTCCTGGGTTCTGAGGCT
This sequence comes from Streptosporangiaceae bacterium, assembly GCA_030052355.1. The sequence continues at coordinate 1,660 of JASIGS010000524.1, forward strand.
CGCTGCCGGCTGGGAGGTCGGGTGTCCACGGTGGAAACGGTCGGCCGGCCGCAGCCGCTATGGCGGAACCGGGACTACCGGCTGCTGTGGTCAGGGAACCTGGTGTCATCGCTCGGCAGCGCCACGGTCTTGATCGCGCTTCCCCTGCTCGTGCTCGCGATCACCGGCAAGCCGCTGCAGGCCGGCGGGGTCGCGGCGGTCGAGGCGGTGCCCTACATCGCGCTGAGCCTGCCGCTCGGCATCGTCGCCGACCGGTACTCCCGCCGCAGCATGCTGATCGCGGCCGGGGTGACCTCGATGGCGGCGACCTCGATCATCCCCATCGCCTATTACCTGCATCACCTGACGATCGGCCTGGTCTACCTGGTGGCAGTCGTCGTCGGCGCGGCCAGCGCGCTGGATCAGATCGCCCAGGTGGCAGCGCTCCCGATGCTGGTGACCGAGGACCAGCTCGGCGCGGCGTCCGGGCAGTCCGAACTCATCTTCAACCTGACCGCGATCGCCGGGCCGCCGCTGGCTGGCCTGCTGCTTTCCGGCGGTCACCTTGCCGTTCCGTTCGTCGTCGATGCGCTCTCGTTCGGGGCGCTTGCGCTAGCCGCGCGCATGATCAGCACGACCCTGCCGCCGCCGGCGTCGCGCCCGCCGGGGCGGTGGCGCGACGAGGTGTTCACCGGGTTCCGGACCCTGGGCAAGCACCGGACGCTGCGCGCGCTGAGCGGCATGACTCTGACCGGCGATTTCCTGTTTTCCGGCATCACGGTCCTGATGACCGTGCTGGTGAAGTCACGCGGCGGGTCTCCCGCTGTCATCGGCTCGGTCTTCGCGATCGCCGCAGCAGGCGGGCTGATCGGCTCACTGGCCGCAACCCGGTTCGAGCGGGCCGTTGGTCTCGTCCGCTCGGTGATGCTGCGCAGCTGGGTAACCGCGTTGCTGTTCCCGCTGCTCGCGGCCGGCGTACCGCCGCTGACGCTCGGCGTCATCTGGGGCCTGATCAACGTGATGATCGCCTTCATGAACGTGACGCAGATGCGACTGACGATCAGCCTGGTGCCACGGGACGTGCTCGGCCGGACGCAGTCCGTCGTGACCTTCGCGTCCTACGCCGTGCTTCCTGTCGGTGCCGTGTTCACCGGCATCCTCCTGCAATACGCCGGCCCGCGCGGAACCGTGCTGATATTCGCCGGGATCATGGCCGTGATAGCCGTCTACAGTTCGGTCAGCCGTGACCTTCGCGCGCCTATTCAGCGGGCCGGCTGACAGCCGGGCGACCGAGACCTAGTGCAGGCAGAACTCGTTGCCCTCGGGATCACGCATCACTGCCGCCCGGTGGCCCGGATAGGTGTTGTAGCCAGTCAGCGTCGCGCCGGCCGCACAGAGCCGCTGCACTTCGTCGTCCAGCTCGTCCGGGGGGACGGCAACGTCGAGATGAACCCTGTTTTTCGCCGTCTTCGGTTCGGGAACCCGCTGAAAGAAGAGCCGGGGACCGCCGTCTTCCGGGTCGCTCGCTGCGACGGCTCCGGCGAGGAAGAGCCGGCCTTCGACCTGGACGACGTCCGCCTCGCCGACCGTGCCGGCGGCCAGGAGGCGAGTCACGAGGTCGTGAGCATCCTCGATCTGGTACCCGAGCAGTCCGGCCCACCACCGGGCAAGCTCGTGGGGGTCTGCCGCGTCAAATGTCACCTGCACGCCGCGCGTCATGCCCCGACAGTAGTGGTGAGGACGAATAGTTGCTGCGTCGCGCGGGTCATCGCGACGTAACGGTCGACCGCTCCTTCGATACCCTCGCCGAACGTCTCCGGGTCGATGAGCACGACCAGGTCAAACTCGAGCCCCTTCGCCAGCACCGGTGTCAGCGACAGCACCCGGGAGGACCCAGTGAAACCGGGATCGCCGATGACGCAGGCGGTCCCCTCGGCATGCACTGCCAGCCAGCTGTCCAGGACCGATCGAAGATCCGAGGCGGGCCCGTGTCCGACGGGAATGCCGTTGCTGCGGATGGACGTCGGCACGTTGGCGTCCGGGAGCACGGTCCTGATGACCGGCTCTGCTTCGGCCATGACCTCTGCCGGCGTCCGGTAGTTGATGCTCAGCGAGGCCATCCTGATCTGATCAAGACCGACCCGCTCGAGCCGCTCCTGCCATGACTCGGTGAAGCCGTGCCTGGCCTGGGCACGGTCGCCGACAATGGTGAAGCTCCGCGACGGGCAGCGGAGCAGCAGCATCTGCCACTCTGCGTCGGTCAGTTCCTGAGCCTCGTCGACGACTATGTGCGCGAACGGGCCAGCGAGCCGGTCCCGGTCGGGCGCGGGCAGCGCGGCCTGGTCGACCAGGGCGTCATGGAAATCCTCGCCTCGGAGCATCGTCACCAGGCCGACCCCGTACTCGTCGTCGGCCACCTGGATGAGATCGTCCACGACCCGGGCCATCCGCTCCCGTTCGGCGGCGACGGCCGCGTCGTGCCGACGTTTACGTCGCGACGCCTCCGGGTCGCCGAGGCGCTGGCGTGCCGCGTCCAGCAGCGGCAGGTCGGACACCGTCCAGGCGTGCGGGTCTGCGCGCTGCAGCTTCCGCACATCCTCTGGGCCGAGCCAGGGAGCGCACATCCGCAGGTAGGCGGGTACCGACCACAGGTCGCCGACGAGGTCAGGCGCATCGAGCAGCGGCCACGCGCGGTACAGGGCCGTGATCAGCTCCCTGTTGTGCAGCAGCGACTTGCTGAGCAGGTCAGCTGGGACGTCGCCGTCGTGCTTGTCCATCAGGATCGCGACCAGCTCCGCCAGGATCTGATCGCGCGCCTCATTGTGCGGAGTGCCGGGGTCTGCCGCCGCGAACGCCTCGGCCCAGTCGTCGGCACTGAGCCAGATATCTGACCACTGCGTCCCGACCGTCATGCCGGTGGCAGGCGGGTTCTCGTAAAACCGGACGGCCGGCTCGATCGCCCGCACGAGTGCCGCGGATGACTTCAGGCGGGCAACGTCCGGGTCGGCCTCGGTGGCTGCCGTGGCCCCTTCGGCGACCAGGTCCCGCAGAGTGCAGGTCTGCACCCCCTCCTCGCCGAGGCTGGGCAGCACGTCGGAGACGTAGGCCAGGTAGGGCTGGTGCGGGCCGACGAACAGCACGCCGCTCCGCCGGTCATCGCCGCGCCGCTGGCCGCCGAGCCGGGGTTCTGAGTACAGCAGGTAGGCGGAGCGGTGCAGAGCGACGACCGTCTTACCGGTGCCCGGTCCGCCGTCGACGACGAGGGCGCCGCGGGATCTGGCCCGGATGATGGCGTCCTGGTCCGCCTGGATGGTGCCGAGCACGTCGCGCATCCGGGCCGACC
>JASIGS010000525.1 GCA_030052355.1 Streptosporangiaceae bacterium
GAGATCGCCGTTCACATCCGGTGCTCGCCCGGTTACCAACTCGCCGCCCTCGTTGGCGCGGCAGTTCAGCGCGTGCGGGTAGCGCGTCCGGAACTCCTTCAATATGGTCGCCATCTTCTTGCCATTGAGCGTGACCGGTCCGCCGTGGCGGCACCAGCCGGCCGGGTACACCGTGAGCAGAAACTGGTTGGGCCCACTACGCACCGCATCGGTTGCCGGACGGGCTGTTGTACCGCTACGCGAGGAGGCGACCAGGTTCAGCTGGCTGGTCATCTGGGTGGTCTGGTTCTCCAGGCCGGCCACTGAGTAGCCAGACGGCAGCCAGCCGAACGCGGCGTACGGCGTCAGCGGGTTGAACTGGGCCGGAGCGCTGATCGGGGCGGCGGGCTGCGGGTAGACGTAATGCGGGAGGCGCCCGCCGTGCACCCCGGCCGACAGGCCGGCGATCAGGGCGACCGCCACGGCGGCCGCGACCGGAGCGGCTGCGCTCGGCAGGTAGACGCGGCGGAGTCGGCTACGGCGGCGACCACTACGTCGGGCCAGCGGGATGCTGACGCTGGTCGGCGGCGCTTCGTCGCTGGCGATGCACTCAAGCAGTTCGCGTACTGCGTTCTCATCCATGATCCGGTACCCCGATGCGAGCTTGTGGTGCGGGTGGCTGGAGGCTGGCGCCAGCTTGCGGCGCGGGTGGCTGGAGGCTGGCGCCAGCTTGTGGTGCGGGTGGCTGGAGGCTGGCGCGAGCTTGTGGTGCGGGTGGCTGGAGGCTTGTGCCGGTTTGTGGCGCGGCTGGGTGGTCGCCGGAGAGCTGGCCGCGGAGCGTGGCTATGGCCTTGGCGGTCTGGCTTTTCACGGTTCCCGGCGAACAGCCGAGCAGCCTGGCCGTCTCGTCGACCGAGAGGTCGCAGTAGAACCTGAGCACGAGAGTTGCGCGCTGCCGAGGCGGCAGCCCGGCTAGCGCGGACCGGACGTCGAGCGAGGCCTCGGTGTCCGGCACCGGCCCGGCGCTCTCCGGCACCGCCACGCCCAGGCTTACCCGCCTGGCCCAGCCCGTCCGACGCTCCGTCAGGAACTCCCTGACGAGGACGGTTCGCGCGTAGGCGTCGAGGTGCTCGACGGCAGCGGCTCGCCCCCAGTGCACGTACAGCCGGGTGATCGCGCTCTGGACCAGGTCGTCGGCGTGCTGCCAGTCCTGGCACAGCAGGTAGGCGATCCTGCGCAGCGCGCCCAGCCTGGTGGCCACGTACTGGGTGAACTCCTCGTCGCGCCGAGCGCTCACTGCACGCCGTCCGGTGTTCGTGGCATAGTCACACTGGATCAATGGGTGCGGACGCCGAATCGGTTGCCCACACGCTGGAAACTTTGCAGGCTCTGCATCGCATACTGGGATATAAGCCCGTCAACGGCGACGGCGCCAGGAGGGGGGCGCGTTAGCGTGAGCCAGGACGTGACCTCGGTCGCTGGGCGCGACTACGGCGAGGTCCTCTGGGCGCCCACGACGACGTCCGCCGAGCGCGCCGAGATCACCCGGTACGCCCGCTGGCTGGCCCGCCGCGGCGGTCCGTCCACCAGCGACTACCACGAGCTCTGGCAGTGGTCGGTCACCGAGCCCGCCGCGTTCTGGACCTCGATCTGGGACTTCTTCGAAGTCGTCGGCCAGCGCGGGGAAGGGCCCGTCCTCACCGGTCAGATGCCCGAGGTCAGCTGGTTCACCGGAACCACGCTGAATTATGCGAGGAACGTGCTGCGCTGGGCTGGCAGCCATCGAGACCGCACTGCCGTCGTCTTCAGCTCGGAAGCCGGCCGGGACGGGACGCTGAGCTACGGCGAGCTCGGCCAGCAGGTCGCCAGGGTCAGGGCCGGACTCGCGGCGCTCGGCGTCGGCCTCGGCGACCGGGTCGCCGGTTACCTGCCGAACTCGCCGGAGGCGCTGATCGCCATGCTGGCGGCGACCAGCCTCGGCGCGATCTGGACGTCCTGCTCACCTGACTTCGGCAGCCACAGCGTGATCGACAGGTTCGCGCAGGTCACGCCCAAGGTCCTGATCGCGGTGGACGGCTACGTCTATAACGGAAAGCGGTTCGACAGGCGGCCGCAGGTCGCTGCCATCGCGGCCGAGCTGCCTGGCCTGCAGGCCGTGATCATGGTCGACTACGTGGGCGCCGGTGCGCCCGATCTGCCCGTGCAGACGCTGCCGTGGGAGACCATCGGCGACCCGGGCGCGGAACTCGAGTTCGCCGAGGTCCCGTTCTCGCACCCGCTGTGGGTCTTGTACTCGTCCGGAACGACCGGTCTGCCCAAGCCGATAGTGCACGGCCACGGCGGGATCGTCCTCGAGCACCTCAAGGCGCTGAGCCTGCACCAGGACCTGACGGCCGACGACACGTTCTTCTGGTACACCACGACCGGCTGGATGATGTGGAACTACGTCGTCGGCGGCCTGCTCGTGGGCGCGACCGTGGTGCTGTACGACGGCAGCGCCACCTACCCAGACACCGGCGCGGTGTGGCGGCTCGTCGCTCGCGCCGGGGTCACCTACGCAGGGACCGGGGCTCCTTACCTGCTGGCGTGCATGAAGGCAGGGCTGCGGCATGCCGCCGAGCACGACCTGTCGGCGCTGCGCGGCGTTGGCTCCACCGGCTCGCCGCTGCCACCCGAGGGTTTCCGCTGGGTCTACGACAATATGGGAACGACGGGACGAGGGCTGATTCTGGGCTCGTTCTCTGGCGGTACAGACCTGTGCACGGGGTTCGTCGGGCCGAACCCGCTGCTGCCTGTCAGGGCCGGGATCATCTCGGGGCCGTGCCTCGGCGCGAAGGTGGAGGCGTTCGACCCGGCTGGCAAGCCGGTCATCGGCGAGGTGGGCGAGCTCGTGCTCACCCAGCCGATGCCGTCCATGCCGGTAGGTTTCTGGAACGACCCTGCAGGCGACCGGTACCGCGCCAGCTACTTCGCCGACTACCCGGGCGTGTGGCGGCACGGCGACTGGATCATGATCCTGCCCGACGGCGGCTCGATCATCTACGGCCGGTCGGACGCAACGCTGAACCGCGGCGGCGTGCGGATGGGAACCAGCGAGTTCTACCGGGTCGTGGAGGCGCTGCCGGAGGTGGCCGACAGCCTCGTCGTCGATACCGGGCAACTCGGCCAGGATGGGCGGCTGATCCTGTACGTGGCGCCGGCACCGGGCGCGAGCGTGGACGACGCACTGGCCACGAAGATCAAGTCGCTGCTTCGATCCGAGCTGTCGCCACGGCACGTTCCCGATGAAATAAAGGAAGTGCCCGGCATCCCGCGCACCCTGTCGGGCAAGAAGCTCGAGGTACCGGTCAGGAAGATCCTGCTCGGGACGCCGCTGGCGGCCGCCGCGGACCCGGACGCCCTGGCCAACCCCGAGGTGCTCGCCTACTTCGCGCCGGGTGGCGCCGGATGAAGCGCAGGTTCGGCGAGGAAGGCGGCCTGCTTACCTACGGCGGTTACCTCCGGCTGCCCGAACTGCTGGCCCAGCAGGTTCCGCAGGCGGTGCCACCGGTCCACGACGAGCTGCTGTTTATCACCGTGCACCAGGCCTACGAGCTGTGGTTCAAGCAGCTTCTGCACGAGCTGACCGCGGCCAGGGACGCGATGCTAGACGGCCCCAAAGGTCGGCGGGTGTGGCTGGCCCGGCAGCTGCTGCAGCGCTCGCATGTGATCGAGCGGCTGCT
>JASIGS010000526.1 GCA_030052355.1 Streptosporangiaceae bacterium
CCGAGGATGCCGATGACGGCGCCGCCGGAGCCCGCCCGGTTCTTGATCGCCTCGGAGTGGTCAGAGGTGACCAGGACGAACGCGCCGTAAGCCGGAGTGGGCGGCGGTTCGACGAAGGCGACAAAGTAGTGGCCTGGCGGCGTCGGATCGTCGGCTGCGCCGACCCCGGCCGGCGTAGCAAGGACAAGCCGACCACGTTTGTACAGCGACAGGTGCGTGTCGGCGAGGTTGATCACGATCCGGTAGGGCGTGCTGCCGAGCCTGACGTCCTTGTCCGGCAGCCAGGCGGTTGAGCCGTTCGGCCGCTGGGCGAGCCGCACCTCCACCCATCCGGGCCGGGTAGCGATGACGGGCAGCACCGACTTCCGGCCGTACCAGCTGCCTGGCACCATGCCCGCGGCGCGTCGGCCCGGGCTCGAGTACCTCGGCTCCGAACCCCGGAGCGTGGCGACCGGAGTAACGCCAGCAGCCGACCGCGTGTGCGCATGTGTGCCAGCCGCCGGTCGAGCTGGCGAGCCGCCGCTGAAGCCAGCAGCGATCAGCGAGCCGGCGACAGCTACGGCGAGAGCCGCCCCGCCCACCGCCGCGATCTTGCGCCGGCTCGACAAGCCGCCGAACGCAGCCGCGCCGGCCCGGGCGGGGACCTTCAGTCTTGCCAGTCCCGCGCTCATCCGCGGCCTGCTCAACCGGGCGAGCAACCGGCCGCGCAGCTGTTCAGCCGCCCGGCCGACACCGGAAGCAGGCATCGGGCGGGCGTGCCGTGGCGGAGTCTTGCGGGGCCAGCGGGCGGCCGCTGACAGCAAGCCGGCTCTTAACCTCGCCGGGGCACTGCGCACACTGTCCCCGTCCCGTGCCACAACAGCAAGCCAGCGCACGAAGCTCACATCCCCGGAGGTTCAAGGCGGCATTTTCGTCGACTACAAATAGTGATCTGCCGAACACGAGACGCTACCAACTCGCCTCGCAGCGCGCAGCGCTTACACGCAGAATCGACGTCAGCTCGTTGCGGCGTTGGCGGACGCGGCCGCGGTTGCCTGCGCCCAGGCCAGGTCGGCCTTGCCGGACGGACTGCGCCGGACCTCCGGGACGAATACGACTGTCCGCGGCTTCTTGTAGTCGGCGAGCCGCTGCGCGACGTGCGCGACCAGCGCCTCTGCCGTCACCGACCCGTCGCCGACCGGTGCCACCACGGCGGTCACCCGGTGCCCGAACCGGTCGTCCGGCAGCCCGACCACCAGGGCATCGCGCACGCCGGGGTGCTCGATGAGCACCTGCTCGACCTCCTCGGCGAACACCTTCTCCCCGCCGGTGTTGATGACGCGGCTGCCGCGGCCGCGGAACGTGATGGACCCGTCGGCCTCGATCGAGGCCAGGTCGCCGGTCACGACCCACCGGCGCCCGGCAAACGTCCTGAAGGTCTGCGCGGTCTTCGCCGAGTCGCCGAGGTAGCCGATGTCGTTGTCCGCGGGTGCGGCGAGCATGCCGACCTGACCCGACCCCGGGAGAACGTCGTTCCCCTCCTCGTCAATGACGCGGGCGCCGGGGGCCAGGGTGAAGCGGGAGGTGACGATGTCGTCGCCGCGCCTGGTCTCGCTGACCGCGAACGGGCCGCCCTCCGATGCGGCCACCAGGTCGCGACAGACGAAGTCGCCGTGCGCGAGCAGGCGCCGCTTGACATCCGCGCTCCACGTCACGCCGACGGACAGGATGCGCCGCAGGCTCGACAGGTCGTAGGGCTGCCCGCGCGACGCCGCGCGGTCAAGCGCGTCTGCCAGCGGCAGCGCGAATACGTCGCCGACAATCGACACCGTGTCCACCTGCTGTGCGGCCACCGCGGCGGCCAGTTCGTCGGCGTCGTAAGACCGCGACGTCAGGTACACGACCCGGCCGCTGGCCAGCAGCGCGCCGAGCGAGGTGTACATGCCGGTCGCGTGCATGAGCGGCGGCGCCGGCAGGCAGGCGATCGCGTCTCCGCGCTCGGCGGTCAGCCGCTGCGTGGTCGCGCGCAGTTCGTCAAGCGAGTCAGGGATGGGCACGCCGGCGAGCAGGAAGCCGTTCGCCGCGGCGACCGGGTACAGCCACGCGTGCGTGACGAGCACGCCCTTCGGCTGGCCAGTCGTGCCGCCGGTGTACATCAGCCAGTGGTCCACGCCGCGTTCGGTGCGCGGCAGCGGCTCGCTGGCGTCGATCGCCTGCTCGTAGGACGTCACCGCGTCCGTGGCGCCCGTGCTTGCGGCGCCCCTGTTTGCGGCGCCCGCGTTCGAGGGCACCGCCCCGCCAACCTGCACCAGGGTGCGCACGCGCGGCGTTCCGACCCGTGCTTCGATCACGCGCTCGGCCAGCGAAGCGTCGAAGATCACCGCGCTCACGCGGGCGTCGCCGAACACGTGCCGCATCTCGGCTGGCCGGTATCGGTAGTTGACGTTCACCGGGACGGCCCGCAGCTTGAGCACAGCGAACACGCTCTCCAGGTACTCGACGCCGTTGTAGAGCGCGATCGCGACCCGGTCGTCGCGCGATACGCCGCGGCCGGCCAGGAACGCCGCCAGCCGGGCCGCGCGCTCGTCCAGCTCGCGCCAGGTGCGGCTGCGCTCGCCGTGGCTGACCACCGTCCGGTCGGCGCGGACGTCCGCGATCGTCTCAAGCAGCGTGGCGAAGTTCTCCCGCACGGCTCACCTCCCGGCGCGCTGGGCGACCGACGTAAGGGCTTTTATACCGGGAACGAGCCGCCCGCGGCAGTCCGCTCCGAACGCTCGCAGCGTGCGGCGCTGACCACCAGGCCTGGCTAGCCCGGCAGCGGGACTTAACGTAGGGCTGTGGGTTTCTACTCAGAGCGGGTCGTGCCGCGGCTCACCGACAAGGTACTCGGCAGCCACGAGTTCGCGCTGATCCGGGAGCGGGTGGCTGCGGGCCTTTGCGGCGAGGTCCTCGAGGTCGGATTCGGTTCTGGCCTGAACGTGCCGCACTACCCCGAGGCGGTCACCAAGGTGCTGGCAGTCGACCCGGCCGTGGTCGGCCGGAAGCTGGCGGCCGCACGACTCGCGGCAAGTTCTGTGCCCGTTGAGTACGCCGGGCTGGACGGACAGGCGCTGGCGCTGCCGCCGGAGAGCATCGACCACGTGCTCACGACGTGGACGCTGTGCACGATCCCCGATGCCGCCGGGGCACTGCGGGAGATCGGCCGGGTGCTGCGCACCGGCGGCACGTTCCACTTCGTGGAGCACGGCCGGGCGCCGGACCCCGCGGTCGCCAGGTGGCAGGACTGGCTGACCCCGATCCAGCGCCGGATCGCCGGCGGATGCCACCTCAACCGCCCGATCGACCGCCTGATAGCCGACTCCGGACTCGAGCTTGGCCTGGTCCGCACGTACTACATCGCCGGACCTCGTGCGTTCGGCTACCTGTTCGAGGGCATCGCCACCAAGCCGTAAGGCCGTTGCTGCACCCAGCATCGGCCGGGCGTCAGGCCGTAAACCAACTGAATAGCGACAAAACTCCATCGATCTTGGTCGTGGGTGTGAAGTTTTGTCGGCTATAGGCGCCACGACTTCACACCCATGACGCCGACGAAGATCAGCCCGGCCCTTGACCCCGCGCCGACTCCGCCGCGCCCGGCCCTTGACTTATTGGGTGAACGTTCTTTTAATTCTGGCATGGGCCGGATCGCCGGAGTCCCCGCGGCGCAGACACGCGAGCGGCTGCTTCGCGCGGCGGCTGACGCATTCGCCGAGCGCGGCTACGACGGGACCCGCGTGGCCGAGATCGCA
>JASIGS010000527.1 GCA_030052355.1 Streptosporangiaceae bacterium
CTGCTCAGCTTCCTTCTTCGACCGCCCTTCCCCCTCGCCGTAGGTCTTCGCGCCGATCCGCACGAAAGCCCGGAACGACTTCTGGTGATCGGGCCCGCTCTCCTCGACGTGGTACTCGGGCACCCCGAGCATCTCGGCCGCGGTCAGCTCCTGCAGCGAGGTCTTCCAGTCCAGGCCAGCACCGAGCCTGGCCGACCTGGCGATCACGGGGTCGAACAGCCTGTGCACGAGCGCGTCCGCCGCCACCAGGCTCTGGTCCAGGTAGACGGCGCCGATGACGGCCTCCAGCGTGTCGGCCAGGATCGAGTCCTTGTCCCGGCCGCCGGTGCCTTCCTCGCCCTTGCCGAGCCGGACGTACGAGCCGAGGTCCAGACCGCGCGCCACGCCGGCCAGCGCGCGCATGTTGACCACGGCGGCGCGCAGCTTGGCGAGCTGTCCCTCCGGCAGGTCTGGGTACTGGCGGAAGAGGGTGTCGGTGACGATAAGGCCGAGCACCGAGTCCCCGAGGAACTCAAGGCGCTCGTTTGTGGGCAGCCCGCCGTTCTCGTAGGCGAACGAGCGGTGCATGAGGGCACGGTCGAGGAGGTCTGACGAGAGCGGGACCCGCAGGGCCTGCACCAGCCCGTCAGCCTGCGCCGACCCTTCAGACGACGAATCCGTCATCAGCCAGCTCCTTCCGTGGCGCCGTAACGGCGCGAATCCCCCCTAAGGGCGTCTCACGAAGGAGTGATGACCTGGCGCCTGTTGTAGGTGCCACAGGTCGGGCACGCGGTGTGCGGCAGCTTCGGGTCACGGCAGTTCGGGCACGTCATGAGCGCGGGCGCGGTGGCCTTCCACTTGGCGCGCCGCGACCTTGTGTTGCTGCGTGACATCTTCCTCTTGGGTACTGCCACCTCAATGCTCCTTTGCCTGTTCCGGAGCGGGATCCGTCCGGTCTGTCTCCTCCGGCCCGGAAGTCCCGTCCGGTCGTGCATCATCCCCGGGCGCGCCAGCCGGCTCGCTCGCCCGAAAGTCCTTCAGCGCTGCCCACAAGCCGCCGCGCTGCTCGTGCCCGTGACCAGGCTCCGCGTCTGCGAGCCGGACGCCGCACTCGACGCAAAGCCCCTGGCAGGCTTCCTCGCACAGCGGCGCCAGCGGCAGGTCGAGCACCATCGCGTCGCGAAGCGCGGGCTCGAGGTAGAGCAGGCCGCTTGCATCCAGAGAGTAGCTGTCCTCCGGGCCGGCGTGGTCCGCGTCCGCCAGCACGAACAACTCCTGAAACCGTACCTTTGTCACCGAGGTGAACGGCTCCAGGCACCGTGCGCACTCGCCCTCCAGCGGCGCGGCGACGGTCGCGGTCACCAGCACGCCCTCGGTGACGCCCTCGAGCTGCACGTCCAGCTCGAGGGCGGCCCCGGCCGGGATCCTGGCCAGTTCGACGCCCATGTCGCCAGGTGCCGCCGCCGTCCGCGTCAGGGTACGCGCCACCCCTGGTCCAAGATCCCTGACATCGAAGACCAGCGGGCCGCGGGGGTCGTTCCCCTTGGTATGTTTCGCCGGGAAATGTGACATGGTGACAGTTTGGCTATGTGCGGATAGGCGGGGCGGGCAAGGTGATGCCGACCGGTCAGTTTACCGGCAGGCCCGCGGCAACCAAAACCAGGCCGACGTTACGGGTGTGCTGAGATCCGCTAGGACTCAGCGAGACGGCTCGTCAGCGCCGCGAGCACCGGGCGCGGCACCAGGCCGCTGACGTCGCCGCCGTACTTGGCGAAGTCCTTGACCAGGCTCGAGGACAAGAACGCGTAGAGCGGGTTGGTCGTCATGAACAGCGTCTCCACGCCCGCCTGGCTGTAGTTCATCTGCGCCATCTGCATCTCGTAGTCGAAGTCGCTCACCGCGCGCAGGCCCTTCACGATCGCCGAGATCCCGTTGGCCTTGCAGAAGTCGACGGTGAGTCCTTCGAAGCTGTCCACCCGGACGTTGTCATACTGCTTGGTGACCTCGCGCAGCAGTTCGACGCGCTCCGCGACGGTGAACATGGAAGTTTTAGAAGGGTTCCTGGCCACCGCGACCACGACCTCGTCGCACATGCTGGCGGCCCGGGCGATGATGTCGAGGTGCCCGTTCGTGACCGGGTCGAACGAGCCAGGACAGACCACACGCCGCACGCCTGTTCACGCTCCCGTCGCAGATGTTGCTGCTAGCTTGCCGCCTGCGGCGAGACCGTACCAGAGGGTCGCCTCGCCGTAGCGGCGGGACCGCTCTGGTTCGTAACCGGCCGGCCACGGCGGCGCACCGGACCGGACAGAGCGCTCGACCGCCACCAGAGCCCCGGGAGCCAGCCAGCCCTCGCAGACGAGAGCGGTGAGCACCGCGGCGAGCTCGTCATCGCCGGTCGCATACGGAGGGTCGGCGAAGACGAAGTCCAGCGCCCGGTCGTCTGGCTGACGGCGGGCCAGTACCTGCTGCACCCTCCCCGTCACCAGACGTGCGCCCGGCAGCCCGACTGCCTCGATGTTGTCCCTGATGACCCGCGCTGCCCGGCTGTCCGCCTCGACCAGTAGTACTTCGGCCGCGCCGCGGGACAGCGCCTCGAGCCCCACCGCGCCCGAGCCCGCGTACAGGTCGAGCACCGCCGCTCCGGCGAGCCCGCCCAGGACCGAATTCACCGTCGCGAACAGACCCTCCCGCGCCCGGTCCGTCGTCGGCCGCGTCGACTGGCCGCGGGCGGTGGCGAGCCGCCTGCCGCCCGCTACGCCGGCGATGATCCTGGTCACGTGGTTGACCAAAGCCGTGTTGACTGGCTCATGCCTTCTCCAGGAACTCGGCCCGCTCGCCCTCGCCTAGCGCCCGCACGGCCGCGGCGAGTCCCGGCTGATCGGCCAGGGCCGGATCGGCGTCGACCAGCCCGGTCGCTTCGGTACGCGCCTCGCCGATCAGGTCCTCGTCATCGAGCAGCCGCAGCAGCTTGAGGCTGGACTTGCGCCCGGCTTGCGCCGTGCCCAGCACGTCGCCCTCGCGGCGCTGAGCGAGGTCAAGCCGGGACAGCACGAAGCCGTCCAGCGTGCCCGCCACGGCGTCGAGCCGCTCCCTGGCCGGGGATCCGTTTGCCGCCTCGGTGACGAGCAGGCACAGGCCGGGATGACTGCCGCGGCCGACGCGGCCGCGCAGCTGGTGAAGCTGAGACACGCCGAACCTGTCTGCGTCCATGATCACCATGACGGCGGCGTTCGGTACGTCGACGCCGACCTCCACGACCGTGGTCGTGACCAGCACGTCCACGGCACCGTCGGCAAACGCCAGCATCACCTTGTCCTTTTCATCGCTCGGCATGCGGCCGTGCAGCGCAGCCAGCCTGAGGTCCGACAACGGACCGGCGGCTAGCTCCGCCCGCAGGTCAAGCACCGCGACCGGCGGGCGGGCCGGTTCCTCACCGGCCCCCGACGCCGCGCCAGGCTGCTCGCTGGTGGTGTCGAAAGCGTCGTTCCCCTCATAATCCGCTTCCTCCGGCACCTCGCCGCCTATGCGCGGGCAGACGACGTAGGCCTGGCGCCCCGCCCCAACCTCCTCCCTGATGCGCTCCCACGTCCGCGTCAGGAAGTGCGGCTTCTCCGCCACCGGGACCACGTGCGTACTGATGGGCGACCGCCCGGCGGGGAGCTCGGTCAGCGTCGACACGTCGAGGTCGCCGAAGACCGTCATGGCGACCGTCCTCGGTATCGGCGTTGCCGTCATCACGAGCACGTGCGGCCTGCCATCACCCGCCTTGTCCCTGAGCGCGTCGCGCTGCTCGACACCGAACCTGTGCTGCTCGTCGATCACCACCAGGCCGAGATCGGCGAACTGCACGCGGTCCTCGAGCAGCGCGTGCGTGCCGATCACGATGCCCGCCGAGCCGGACGCCGCCTCCAGCAACGCCTTGCGCCGCGCGGCGGCACCCAGCGAGCCGGTGAGCAAGGCGAGCCTCGTCGCGTGTTCCGCGCCGCCGAGCTGGCCGGCCATGGCCAGCGGCCCGAGGATGCTGGAGATCGACCGGTAGTGCTGCTGCGCGAGCACCTCAGTGGGCGCGAGCAGGACGGCTTGCCCGGCCGCGTCCACGACCTGGAGCATCGCGCGCAACGCCACCACGGTCTTGCCCGAGCCGACCTCGCCTTGCAGCAGCCTGTGCATCGGATGATCGCGGGCCAGCTCGTCGGCGATCGTTGCGCCGGCCAGCTGCTGGCCGATCGTCAGCTCGAACGGCAGGACCGCGTCGAACTCGGCCAGCAGTCCGCCCTCAACCGGCGGGCGCGGCTGTGCCGTGTAGCTCGCTGCTGCCAGCCGCCGCTGTGCGAGCAGGACCTGCAGCGTGAATGCCTCGTCCCACTTCAGCCGGTACCGCGCCCGGTGCAGGTCAGCTTCATCGACCGGCCGGTGAATGCCGCGCAGCGCGTCGGCATAACCACTGAGCTTGTGCCGCCTCCTGACCGATGCCGGCAGCGGATCGTCCGGTACGTCGAGGACGTCGAGCGCTATCCGCACCGAGTCCGCGATCTTCCAGGACTGAATCTGGCTGTTCGCCCGGTAGACCGGGATCATCTCGGCCGCGTACTCGGCGGCCCGCGCGCCCGCCTCGCCCGCGCCGAGCAATTCGTACTCGGGGTGGGTCAGCTGGCGTTTGCCGCGGAAACTGGTCACCTGACCGGAAAACAGCCCGCGGACGCC
>JASIGS010000528.1 GCA_030052355.1 Streptosporangiaceae bacterium
GAGGCCGGCCCGCCGTCCGGCCAGCACGCCGAGCTGACGGCACTGGCCTGCCTGATGATGCTGGAGCGGGTCAACTTCGTGTTCAGCTCCGAGGTCCCGCTGCCGATGGATCAGCTCAACGACCGGATCTCGGACATCCTGTACGCGGCGTTCCGCTCGCCCTGAGATTCTCCGTCAGACGCCGGAGCGCGGGCGCCGGGCGAGGGCAGTGAGCCCGTCTAGCCGGAGACTCTGGGCGCGGCGTGGCCTTGGTGCGACCCAGCAGGCTCCTGGCGGACGTGCTCCCGGTGGTTGCGCGGGTGCTGGTCGCGCGGCTGCTGGTCGCGCGGTGTCCGGTCACGTCCGGCGTGCGGAACGCGGTTGAGCTTCAGCGCCAGCGTCGGGCAGGCGCGCACGGCACGGCGCGCGTGCGCCGCCAGGGCTGGCGGCACGTCGGCATCGATGATCGGGTATCCCCACTCGTCGAGCTGGATCCGCTCCGGCAGCAGGTCCGCGCACAGACCGTGTCCGGTGCACGCGATGGTGTCGACTCGCAGCTTCAGGCTCATCGCCACTCCCAATCGGCTGGTGGCCGCGGCGGCGTCGCCACGGCGGCGGGCTGACGGCCGCTCTGCGCGGCCCGGCAGGGCCTGCGTCGTGCGTGGGCGTGCGCGTCCGCGGCGAACGCGGACAGCGCCGAGGCCGCCATCCGCACCGCGCCGTCGGGATGCCGGCACGCGCCGCGGCCGGAGATCTGGCCGAAGCGGCGGCGCAGCCGCTCGAGCGGCTCGCCCTGCGGCTGGCTCGCCGCGACCTGGGCAAGATCCCCGGCGATGGCGGGCAGCCCGAACATGCACGGCCCGCACTGCTGCGCACCCTGGTCGGCCAGGAATTGCAGGATCCGCGCAGCTTCTGCGAGCCCGCAGCGGCTGGCGGGCAGCACCCAGATGATTCCGGCACCCGGCGCGGCGCCGGCCGGCCTCAGCCCGTCCACGGTGAACGGCAGGTCCTCGACGTCCGCGATGTCGTGCCACGTGCCGAAGTAGCCGCCGATCAGCACGGAGTCGCTACCGGGATCGGCGCCCGCCATCGCCAGGATGTCACCGAGCCGGGTCCCGGCCTCCACCTCATAGACGCCCGGCCTGTCCGCCGCGCCGGACACCGTCGTGAGCATCGTGCCCGCGCCGCCAGCCAGCCCGGCCTGCCGGAACCAGTCGGCCCCGTGCCGGGCTATGAGCGCCACGTGCGCGAGCGTCTCTACGTTGTCGATGAGCGTCGGGCGCTTGCGCACCCCGCGCTCGAACGGCCGCGGCGGCGTGAACGTGGGCTTGGCCTGGCCGCCGTTCAGCCAGTGCACGAGCGACGTCTCCTCGCTCGAGACGTAGTTGTGCGGCAACTCGTGCACCGAGATCGGCACGGCGTCCAGCCGTGCCCTGCTCCGCTCGTCCAGCGCGGCCATGACGCCCGCGGTCACCTCAGGTCTCGTCCGCGCGAGGCACAGGTGTGCCTCGTCGGCTCCGACCGCCTCGGCTGCCAGGCTGATGCCGTCCAGGACCAGGTGCGGCGCACTCGTAAGCAGCGCCTGGTCCTTCTGGCTGAACGGCTCGCTTTCCATGCCGTTGGCCACGACAACCGCCCGACCGCGGCCGGCCGCGACCGTGCCCATCTTCCTGCCGGTCGGAAACCCCGCGCCGCCGCGTCCGGTCAGGCCAGCCGCCAGCACGATGTCGGCCAGGCTCTCCCGCCGGTGTCCTATACCGCTCAGGTGGTGCGCGCGTGACAACCCGCGCGAGCCGCCGGCTAGCGCCTGCGGCATGGGACCGTACCGACGGATGTGCTCGGTGAGGCTGGCCCTGCCGTCGTGCCAGCCGAGGGTGAGCCGGACGGCTTGGCGCCCGTCCCGCAAGGCAGCTTCGCTGGTGAGTTGGGCCGTCGTCATGCCGTACCTCCGCCGGACTGGCCTGAATGGGAAGGCGCGTACAGTGCCGCGGCGTGCGCGGCCGGCGTCCCCGCCCGCTTCGCCCAGCCGTGCTGGAGCGGCCCGATAGCCACGAACGCCACGGTCGCCACGACCAGCGCTGCGGTGGCTGCCTTCCCGGCCGTCCGCAGACCCGATGGCCGCACCAGGCTGAGCCGCCACCAGACGGCGGCGGCCACCACGAGCACGCACAGCGCGTCGAGCACGAGCATCCAGCTCAGCTTCGTATCGGTGCCGGTGCCAAGGCCATGCCACAGCGCCACCGGCCAGCACGCGTAGGCGAGCCAGTGCACGCCGCGCCACACCCGGTACGGCAGCCACGGCCGGAACAGGCTGGTGAGAACCAGCGCGAGCATGATGTCGAACGCGATCGTGCCGAGGCTCAGCCACAGCGGCCGGTACGGCGAGCTGAACGGGATCACCGCTGAGGCGAACCCGATCGGCGCGTACGGGTCGAGGACCGTGGTCACCACGTGCACGGCGACGAAGGCCACCGCCAGCAGTGAGACGTTCCGGTGCAGCCCGGCGCTCACCAGCCTGGGCAGCCGCGGTGACGAGTAACGCGCGGTGTTAGCCACGCCGAGCGCCACCGTCAGCGTGATCAGCAGCAGCGCGTCGACGCCGGTCGCCCTGGTCGCGTACCAGAGCGGGCTCGGGCCGGCCGCGGCCGCGAGGCCGTGCAGGGCAGCCGAGGCCACTGGTGTTCCGGTCGACAGGGACATGTCACGACCCCCCGGACTGGGCCACAGGCTGCTGCTGGGTCGGCGCTGGCGTGCTAGCCGGCGGCGCCAGGGCATGTGAACTGCTGGACGCGGCCTTGTGCGATGTCGACCCGGAAGCCGA
>JASIGS010000529.1 GCA_030052355.1 Streptosporangiaceae bacterium
GGGTCGAGAACCACGCCGAAGTCGACCGGTACAACGTGCTCTTCCGCCACCTCCAAGCGGCTGCCCTGTCCCCGGATGACTCGGCGGCCCTCATGACAACGGCGCTGAAGGAGCTGTAGCACCAGTCATCCGGTGCTGCGGCTAGATCGCACCGGACTGACAGTTCGACGGTGTTCGTCCACAGGGCCCGAGGGGCCAGGAGGCGCCGGTGATGAACTTCTGTTGACATCGGCGCTGTTGAGCCGGGTGCGGCCAATCGTGCCGGTGATATTCGCGACCTTCCGGCAGTAACAGTACTGATTGGACCAGCAGAGGTACCCGCCGCTGGCCAGCTTTGGCCGCGCGGGCTGCTGCCGCTTCGTTATGGCCCGAAGGACCGCGCTGGTGGGCGCGCGGTCCTTCGGTCAGGTGATGACAGTCTCCGAGTGTTTGGAGGAGGGCTCAGCTGCCGGTGCACTGTCGACTGGGCTGGACCAGCCACTCCAAGAGCGCGGCCGGCCCATCCTTGGAGCGCTGGCCCGGCCGGAGCAGCGACAGGGGATAGTAACCGATGTTTCTACTGGCGACCCACTGGACGCCAGCGCCGCTGGGGATGGCCGAGGGGTGGACGAACTCGTGCCACGGCCGGCCCGTCACCACATTCTGCGCCTGATTCTCGCCGCCGCTGTATTCCTGGCATGGGTTGCCCTTGAACTGGACGATGCGCAAAGGACTTAGGCCTGCGGGCAATCGGCCCGGATAGAACACGACGCTGGCCGGGATGCCATCCGCGCGGAGTCTGCGTTGCAGTGCGGCCGGATCGCGGAACTCGCGGATTATGATAACGACCGTCCCGTTTGCCTCCTTGGTTACCGTCCAGGCTGCAAGCTGAGCATCAGCGGGATGGCTGCGCTGATGGCTGGCCGGGTGACTGGCTGGCAGCAGCGCGGTCACCGCAACCGCCGCGCCGGCCGCGAGTGCCAGGACTCCGGTCGTGCCGGAGATCAGGCGGCGGCGTACACGGCGCCTGCGGGATCTGGCGATAATCTCGCTGGCCGGGATGATCGGGTGCATCTGGCCAAGGGAGTCTCGCAGCCTGGCGATACGGTCTGTGACTGCGTTATAGGTGTGGTCGTTGTTCACTGTGTCAACTCCTGCTCGTCGAGGGTGAGGATCTCGCGGCGCACAGCGAGGATGCCGCGGTGAAGGTGGGTGGTGACGGTGCTGGCGGAAATGCCGAGCATCTCGGCGGTGGTGCTGGTGTCCAGGTCGAGTAGGAGCCGCAGCGCGATCACCTCACGTTGCCGGACCGGCAGACGCCGCAACGCGGTCACCAGGCTGCTATCCAGGGTCAGGTCCTGAGTAGCGGCCGCCACGGTGTTCTGGCTGCCCAGGGTGACCTGCTGGCGGTGCCGCCGCCACCAGGACACCCTTGCGTTCATCGCGGTCCGGATGACCCACGCTCGGGGCTCGGCTAGCCCGCGTACTTTCCGCCACGACGCCCAAGCCTTGGTGAAGGCCTCCGCCACCAGGTCCTCCGCCAGCGGCCGGTCAGCCACGCTGAACGTGACGATCCGCAGGCAGTCACCCCAGGCCGCGGCGTAGAACTCGGCGAATTCACGCTGGTCCTCTTCCATGCCCTATACACGCATCAGGACCTAGATTCGTCCACATCACTAGGCGCTGACTCCCACAACCAAGGGGCACGGATCAAACCCGGTCTACGCACGTCTGGGTTCGGCCGACTTGGTAGGCACAGGATGCGGTTGTGTCCGCAACCGGGCCAAGTGGTGCGCGGATGCGTCGATCGCTGGCGGCTGCCGAAGCCGAGGATCCGCAGCCCGTGACCACCGAGCTGCGCTCATTTCCCTGAGACAACGCATTCGACCAGGTCACCGGACGGGTGCTGCTGGCCAGTTTGAACTCAGACAGCATTGAGGAGATCCACGCCTTCGGCGCCGCAATCGGGTTCGCGTTGCTCGGTGCGTTATCCACCGCGAGCAGTGCCTCCGTGCGCGTTGTCCACAGCGACTCTCGCGTTGCTGCACCAGTTCCGACAGCCCGGCATTGTCGGGACCGGAGGTGGCCACGATGACTTCTGAGAGTGAGCGGCGGGCCCGGGTGTCGCTGAGTTTCCTGGCAACGCCGGGCGACCTGCTGCTCGGTGCAGCGTTGCGGTACCTGCGGGCGGCTGAGGTGCTGGCGGCCGTGACCGGCACCGACAGCCAGGGCGAGCTGGCTCTGATCCGGCAGCCAGAAGGCCGGGCGCTGGCTACAGCTATCGAGCGCCGCACTCGGCGACCACGGCCTGACCGTGATCTCGGGCGGCGCCTTCGGCATGCCTTCCCAACTGGCGCGCACCTCTGGGCGGTTACCGGCACCAACAGCCTTTTCGCCCGGATCAGGCTCGTATGGCACGCGCAGGTACGGCGCACAACAGGTCAAAGCAAGTCTGCCGCCTCTCCTCACAATCGTCAGCCTTGCCCGCCAGGGCGCACGCCTCTGCCAATTGGAGTCTGCGCACTAAAGATGGCCTGGACGCGCACTGAGTTCGGTGCGGCCGTCGGTGATGCTAGGTGACGCAAGGCTGGCGCGCACCCCGACGTCGATGCGCTTATGGGCCGTGCCCCGGGGCACGCCGCATTACATCGCAGGACGGGCCTCGCCGTAGACCCAGCGGCTGCTAACCCGGCGGATCACGCAATCCCAGCCCAGCCCGCGCAGCCGGAGTTCCAGCTCCTCTGGCTCCACGAAGCGCTTGATCACGCGGAACGTGCTGCCGTCGGCAAGCTGCCGCTCTACGATCTCATCGCAGCCAGCGGTATAGGCCTCTTTCCCGCGTTCATCTATATGTTCGTCGATGAACAGCACCCGTCCGTTCTCGACCAGCAGCCCTCGCAGCAACTGCCAGAACTGCCCGAACCGGCTCGCCGGCACATGCGAGAGCCACGCTGAGAAGAAGATCACGTCGAACCGGACAGCTGGGTCCCAGGCGAACACGTCGGCAACCTCGAAGCTGACATTGGCCGGCTGCACGCGGTCACGAGCGATCGTGACCATCTCGGGCGCCGCATCGATAGCCGTTAGCGTGTCAGCCCACTCCGCAAACGCCTCGGTCCACAGGCCAGTACCGCACGCGATCTCAAGCACGTTTCCGACCGGCAGCATCTCCGCGACCAGCCGCGCGATAAGTGCACGAGCTGCCGCAACGTCGGCGCCGTACGCCGTGACGTCGTACTCGCTCGCGCGGCGACGGTAGTAGGTAACCTGCTCAGCCAGCACCTCGTCGGTCACCCGGACATCATCACACAGCGATGCGACCGCTCGCGGCCGAGCCAGATCAGCTGACGAGCGCACTAATTGAGCCAACTCGGGATTCACTTCGGGTGCCACAGCAAGCAGTCTTGACACGGCCAGATGGCGAACGGGGTGCTGTCCCCTCGAAGGCGACAAGGTCGACCAGTCCAGGGTGCCCCGGCACCTGCGCGGGCGGCCTTGAGGTTGGCGCGGGAACGCGCACCGAGCCGGGTCGAGTTCGCCGGGTACGCCTGCCCGAACGTTCCCACGACAGGTCAACCCTCCGCGCGGCCCGTGCGGCAGTGCCGGATCATCACGCTCGGTGCCGTAGAGGCATGAGCATGCGGTCTGGCGGCCCGCGAGTTCGCCCTTGGCCGGATTGTCAATGATGTCAGGAGGCCTTGAAAATCGCGCGCTGCCGGCGTTAAGGGCTGAGCTGCTCGCGATGCGGTATGCGAACTCCCTGGCGGCGGGCAGGCGCCAGGGAGTGTCGCTGCCTCGGAGTTCAGAAGGTGTCAGGCGGGATCACAGGGCCGTGCACAGGACCTACGTGCATCCAGACTGGCCCGTGGTTGTAGCAGGCCAGGACGGGAAGCGGGGCCACCTTGGACTTGGACTGGCCGGGCGGGTAGACCCGCAGCCCGGCCGCGAGGGGCACCCGACCCGGGTGGGTGCCTGGCTGGAAGCAGGTGGGGCCGTAGTTGGAGGGGTCGCCGACCTGGACGAGAATGGCCGCGGTGGCGTCCTGGGCGAGCGTCACGCTCGTGGGCGCGGGGCCGACCCAGCCGGCGGGGCTGCCGATCTCCTCACCGTTCAGGCCGGCGGCCGAGACTCCGGCGTGCCCGAATAGCGTGCACCGGTGACCGGACATATTTGTCAGGTAGATGGTGTCGTAGTAGCCGCCGGCGTAAGCGCTGCCGCGGTTGAGGGCAGCCCAGATGTCCAGGCCGGATGTGGCGCACGCCGGGGTGTCCCGGTGCGCCGCCTGGGCAGCGTCCGCCCCTGTGGTGGCCATTGTGAGCAGTCCGATGCTTGCTGTGGCCGTGAACGCTAATAGCGCGCGACAAACTGTTCTGCGCATTTGCGTCGCCTTCTTCCACTGTCTTCGCGATTTCGAAATTCCATCGCGGTCGTATTAACCTAGGGTTTCTGGCGGTGCGGTGTAGGGCCGAACGTCACGCCGGCTAGGGACTGCGGTCACTGATCAGGCAGATCCGATCAGCGAACAGCTGAAGCGTATATCCCGCAGCAGGTTAGTGAGATATAGCGGCTCCGCGCCGAAAGGGCCGCGCGAAGGCCAAGACCGTGGTCGACGTCGACGAAGAGCAACTCGCAGCCGGGCAGAAGGTGCTGAACACCCAGACCAGAAGGACACTATCGACGCTGCTCTGTGCCAGGCCACGGCGCTTGCAGCCCCGGTGCCGGACTCAGCCAGCAAGCACCGCGCGGATGGGGGCACGGCTGGGCCTGCTGCCGTCGGTGGCCAAGCTGGCGGCCTGGCAGGGCAGCGGCCTGCGGCTCATTTGCCCGGGTGACACCGAGTGGCCGAGCCAGCTCGATGACCTGGGCGACGCGCGGCCGCTGCTGCTGTGGGCGCGCGGTGTCGCCGACGTGCGGGTCGCCTGCCTGAATTCGGTCTCCGTGGTCGGGGCGAGGGCGGCGACCGCCTACGGCAACCATGTCGCGCTGGAAATGGCGGCCGCCCACGGCGACCACGGCCTGACCGTGATCTCGGGCGGCGCCTTCGGCATGCCTTCCCAACTGGCGCATCATGTCTGGCGCGATCGCCCGAAGCGAAGATCGACTTTAACTCCTGGTCGGCGCCCATTCTTGGGTGTCGTCGTCGGCCCAACACATCATATGTACTTCCTGTCCGGAGTCCACTGATGTAATAACGCTAGGGCAGCCATAAAAGGCGCTTGCATCCTCATTCGTGATATAGTAGTCGCCGTTGAAGGGTCCCCCGAGGGCCCATAGCTCGTAGCTATCGTCATTACATGCGTGCGCGGATACGTTGTTAGTGGGAGCGTCGGAGTCCCCTTTGTACCATGACATGCAGTCACCGTTAGGCAGCTTAATCTCCTGATAATCCGGGTCCGATACATCGAGCGTG
>JASIGS010000530.1 GCA_030052355.1 Streptosporangiaceae bacterium
CACCCCGGAGACAGTCGGCGCCAGCCTGGCGGGCTACGGGGCCAGGCCCTGGCAGGTCGAGCTGACGGCGCTGCCGATCGCCAGGGCACTGCTGCGGCTCGAGGAGAAGGGCGACGAGTAGCGCGGCACTCACGCGCTCGGGCGCAGGATCCTCAGGTTGCACGGCACCGCAGACCCCGGCTGAGGTTGTCCTGCGCAGGGCAGCGGCCTGTCGGTCTGCGGATAGTCAGGGAAGACGTTCAGCAGCACCTCGCAGTCGCAGCAACCACCGAGCTCGGCCAGCCTGCGCACAAGCCCGGTGGCTCGCGGCGCGCGCCGGTCACGCCACCGGATCGTCCACCTGTGCCTCCCGTCGCAGCCGAACTCGTTGATCATCCTGAGCAGGAAGCAGCGCAGGCACTCGTGCTCGCCCGGCTCGGTTAACAAGCTGGACAGCTGAGCAAGCTCGGCCTCGACCTCATCGGCGATGTCCTTCGTCATCTGGTGGCCCCTCTCCCCTGGGCGGCTCTGACACTGGCAGTTGTAGCGCGGGCCACTGACAGTCGGTCCTGGCTCACGCTGACCGTCAGACCGGACCGGCAGAATGCTGCTATGAGCACGTTGTCGTGGGCTTGCCTGAACACGCCCGTTGGCGAGGTCTCGGTCGGCTGCAGCCGTGGCGGGGTCGCGCGGGTCAGGTTCGGGCCGCCGCCGGGCAGCCAGGAAGGCGAGGATGTCGCGGCGCCAGCACGACAGCAGCTTGCCGAGTACTTTGCCGGCCGCCGCACCGCCTTCGACCTCTCGCTCGACTGGTCGGCCACGTCGGGCAGCCAGCGCCGCGTGCTCGAGACGCTGGCCGGATCGGTCGGCTACGGGCAGACGATCAGCTACGGCGCCCTCGCCGACCGTGCCGGGCTGACCCCCGATGGTGGCGTGCCGCCCGCGCGGGTGGTCGGGAAGATCATGGGCTCGAACCCCATCCCGGTGATCGTTCCCTGCCATCGCGTGCTGGCCAGCGACGGCCTCGGCGGCTACAGCGGTGGCGCGGGCGTCGAGGTCAAGCGCTGGCTGCTGATCCTCGAGGGCGCTCTGCCGCCGACGCTCGACTGGCAGCCAGCCGAGCCCGCGTGACAGCGCTCAGCAGATCCCTGGCACTCACGCGTTGTAGCAGTTGCGCACAGAATCGCGCCCGACTTCAGCCCTTTTGCGCGGGCCGAAGTGACACGACGTCCTGGTGCCGCGGACCTCCGGCTAAAACACCCGCGCCGGTCGTGTGCCGCTCGGCGGCTATGAGCCTGGCGGCCGCGGTGTGCAGAACCAGGAACTCGGACTTTCGCAGCGGCGGCCCGCCAGGTGCCGAGCCGGCCAGGCGATCACAGGCGGCCTCGATCAGCACGGGCAGGTTCTCGCGGTGCGCGCAGACGACGACGGGCTCGCCAGCGGAGGCGAGGGCGGCAGCCACCGCGGCTGCCTCGTCGCGGCCGGGCGAAACGCCGTCACCGCCAGCCAGCAGCGCGGGCTCGGCCTCGACCTGGACGCCGACGGCCTCGGCGTACGGCCGGACCGTCGCCATGCAGCGCTCGGTCGGCGAGCTGACCACGCGCGCGGTGCCGAAGCAGCGCAGCAGGCCGGCCAGCTGCGAGGCGTCCCTCCTCCCCACCTCGTCCAGCGGCCTGGTCATGTCCGGACCGGGCCAGTCCGACCTGCTGCCCGCGGATGCGTGCCGAAGCCAGATCAGCGGGGCGGTCCGTACGGGCCCGGCGCCGAACTCGTCAAGAAGCGCGACGTCGTGCGCGTAGCTGAGCCGGGTCCTGGCTTCCTCGACGGACAGCCACTCCAGCCCGTCGACCTCCTTGTTGGCCGCGAACGGCAACGACGGGTCAACGGCCGTTGCCGCCCAGTAGTCGACCCGTTTGTGTGCAGGGGCGTCAGCGACGTGCCGCCCGTCCCGGTAGGCGTAACGAACGTGATGCAGCCTGCGGCCGAGCGTCACCATCAGCCCGGTCTCCTCGAAGACCTCGCGCACGCAGGCGCGCAGCACGGACTCGCCGGGCTCGAGCTTGCCCTTGGCGAAGCTCCAGTCGTCGTACTTTGGCCGGTGGATCAGGGCTACCTGCACGCGGTCCGCGCCGGACCCCGCGGGCGCAGACGCGGTGGGGCGCCAGACGACGGCGCCGGCGGCCCGTATCTCCCCGACCAACTCGCCGTCAGCCATGCAGCCGCGACCTCCGGCCACGAGGGGATGCCTCAGAAAGACACCCCCTACTCCGCATGGCTGCGGCTCGACTTGACGAGCAGATCCTGGATGTCGTTGAGAGGAGCACCCGAGGAGTCTAGGTGGTGCCGGGTCCAGACGCCCTGGCCGTCTAGCCACCAGGACGACGTCTTCGGGTCCATCGCCGTGGCGATCAGGCCCCTGAGCCGGCCGCGCTGCGCCTGGTCGGTGACCCCGACCAGCAGTTCCACCCGGCGGTCGAGGTTCCTGTGCATCAGGTCTGCGCTGCCCATCCAGACCTCGTCGGGAGACTCGGCGCTGCCGGTGCCGAACGCGTAAATGCGCGAGTGCTCCAGGAACCGGCCGACCACGCTACGCACCCGGATCGTCTCGGAAAGCCCGGGAACGCCGGGCCGGAGCGCACAGATCCCGCGGACCCACAGGTCGATCGGGACGCCCAGGATCGACGCGCGGTACAGCGCGTCGATCATGGCCTCATCGATGAGCGCGTTGCACTTCATCTGGATCAGCGCGGGCTTGCCGTTCCGTACGAGCTCAGCCTGCGCGTCGATCCGCTCGATCAGCCCGGACCGCACCCTCGCCGGGGCCACCAGCAGCCGCCGGTAGTCCGTCCGACGGCTGTAGCCGGTCAGGTGATTGAAGAGGTCGGACACGTCCTCGCCGACGGTCCGGTCGGCGGTCAGCAGGCCGAAGTCCTCATACAGCCGCGCGGTCTTCGGGTGGTAGTTGCCCGTGCCGATGTGGCAGAACCTGCGCAGCGAGCCATCGGACTCTTCGCGCACGACCAGCGCCATCTTGCAGTGTGTCTTCAGGCCGAGCATGCCGTAGACCACGTGGCAGCCGGCCTGCTCCAGCTTGCGCACCCAGCCGATGTTCGCACGCTCGTCGCCCCGTGCCTTGATCTCGACCACGACCACGACCTGCTTGCCCGCCTCGGCCGCGTCGATCAGCGCGTCCACGATCTCGGAGTCGCCGCTGGTCCGGTACAGCGTCTGCTTGATCGCCTGTACCCTCGGATCTCGCGCCGCCGACACCAGCAGGCGCTGGACGCTGGCGGTGAACGAGTCGTAAGGATGGTGCACCAGCACGTCGTGCTCGGTGAGCGCGGTGAACACGCTGTCGTCGTGCGGCAGTGCCGTCTCCGACGGCACGAACGTTGGGTACCTGAGGCTCGGGAAGCCAAGGTCAGCGATCGCCGACAGGCCGGACAGGTCCATCGGGCCCGGTACCCGGTAGACGGCGTGCCTGTCCACGTCGAGCTCGGTGACGAGCTTGTCCAGCACGTCGTCGGACATCGACTCCTCGACTTCGAGCCGGATCGCCGGCTCGAACCTGCGCCGCATCAGCTCGCGCTCGAGCGACTCAAGCAGGTCCTCGGTTACGTCTTCGTCGATCTCCAGGTCGGTGATCCTGGTCACCCGGAACGCGTAGTGCTCGAGGATGTCCAGCCCGACGAACAGTTCGGACAGGTGCGCCGCGATGACATCCTCGAGCGGGACGAACCGGTTGGGCGCCACGCTCAGGAACCGCGGCAGCAGCGGCGGAACCTTCACCCTGGCGAACATCGTCGCGCCGGTCAGCGGGTCCGCGATCGTCACCGCGAGGCTGAGCGACAGGCCCGATATAAAGGGGAACGGGTGCGCAGGGTCGACTGCCAGCGGCGTGAGCACCGGGTAGATGCGCTCTCGGAACAGCGTCTGCATCCGCGACTGCTCGGCCGACTCGAGTTCCTTCCAGCGGAGGATCTCGATGCCCGCGTCGGCGAGGTCCGGCTCGAGGGACTCGGTGAAATCGCGGGCGTGCCGCACGGACAGTTCCCTGGCGACCTCGAGGGTGTGCTCCAGGATCTGCGCGGGCGACTGCCCTGACGCGTTCTCGACGGGGAGCCCAGCGGCCATCCGCCGGATCCGGCCGGCCACCCGGACGCCGAAGAACTCGTCAACCGCGCTGGCGAAGATGGCCGAGAACCTGACCCGCTCGAGCAGTGGCACGTTCCGGTCCTCGGATAGCTCAAGGACGCGCTGCGCGAATCTCAGCCAGCTGTCCTCGCGGTCGAGGAACCGGTCGGCCGGAAGGTCCCCGGCCAGTCTGCCGAGGCGCTCCTGCTCGCTGGCCAGCCGGGCGTTCCGCTCCTGGTCTGCCTGCCGCTGCTCCCGCGCCGCCGTCCTGGACCTGGCCCGCGCAGCCGCCTCCTGATACTTGCGCCTGCGTTCCTGGGCATCAAGAAGATCGCGCTCAGCGGCCGCAGCACGACTAGCCTTGTTCGGTCGGCGCTGGCTGGCGGGTTCCATGTCTCCCATTGTCACCGACACAGCCGCGGCCGTGAGAGCCGGGCGCACGGAGGAATAGATGCGAATCGGAACGATGGTGGCGGAACCCAGCGGTACGGACGCCCTGACCAAAGTCACAGACGACATCAAAGCGGCCGCAGACGACGGGTACGCGTCGGCCTGGATGTCGAACATCTTCGGCTTGGAAGCACTGACAACGCTCGCGGTCGCGGGCAGTCGGGTGCCCGGCATCGAACTCGGCACCGCGGTGGTGCCGACGTATCCGCGTCATCCCGCGGTGCTGGCACAGCAGGCACTCACCGCGTCGCTGGCGGTTGGCGGGCGGCTGATACTGGGCATCGGGCTGTCGCACCAGATCGTCATCGAGGACATGTACGGGTACAGCTTCGAGCGGCCCGCCCGGCACATGCGCGAGTACCTTGCCGTGCTGCTGCCGCTGCTCGCCGGCGAGCCGGCGGCCTTCGACGGCGAGACGGTGCACGCTCACATCGGCCTGTCGGTACCTCGGTCCGATGCGAGGGTCCCGGTCCTGCTCGCCGCGCTCGCGCCGCGGATGCTGCGCCTCGCCGGCGAGCAGACCGACGGCACGGTGCTGTGGATGACCGGATCCGCGACCGTGCGCGACTACGTCGTGCCGGCCATCACGGCCGCCGCCGCGGCCGCAGGTCGGCCCAGCCCGCGGGTCGTCTGCATGCTGCCGGTGTGCGTCACCGGCGACCCGGCTCAGGCTCGGGCCGACGCCGACCGGGTGCTTGCCATCTACGGGCAACTGCCGTCCTACCGGGCGATGCTCGACAAGGAAGGCGCGGCCGGGCCCGGTGACGTCGCGATAGTCGGCGACGAGGAAACGGTTGCCGCGCAGATTACCGCGCTCGCCGAGGCCGGGGTCACCGATTTCGTGGCGGCCGAGTTCACCCGCGGAGACCGCGCGACGCGGACGCGGGCGTTCCTGGCCTCATACATCGCGGGCGACTATGTGGCCTAGCTCGGCTAGGAGGCGGCCGACCAGGCGCTCCTCGCCGACCGCGCGGCCGCTCATCCGCATGATCTCCGCGAGGCGCGGATCCCAGGGGCTCTCCTCCACCCCGCCGAGCAGCGGGTCGGTGCCGCCGGAGGCCAGCGCCTCGGCGTAGTCGGCCGCGCCCATCAGCCAGGGCTGCGCCTTCAGCCGGCGCACCGCGATCGTCGTCGAGCGCAGCCCCGCCCAGCTGAAGTCGCTGTGCCAGTGCACGGTCGAGCCGCTGCTGGCGGCGGCCTGGAGCAGCTGCATGCACGCCACCGAGGGCTCGCCTTCGGTGCAGACCAGCGCGGGGCTGTTCGCGCCCAGTTTGTCGGCGGCGGCGCGCAGCAGCGCCGAACTCGCGCAGACGAACACGTCGATGGCCCACGGCAGCAGCTGCGTGCTGGCCAGCTGCCGCAGCGTGACCCTGAACGGCTGTCCCGACTCGGCCGCCTCGGTGAGCCAGCGGCCGAGCGGCTCGCCGCCCGCCTTGACGTTCAGCACGAGAACCTGACTGGCCAGCTCGTCCGCCACCACGCCGGCCACGTTCCACAAGGCCTCCTCCGCCTCGCGGTCGGCGGGCGGCCGCACGCCCTCGCGCTCGGCGAGGCCGCGCAGCACCAGGCCTGCCAGCAGACTGTCCGCCAGGGCACTCTCGTCCCCGATAACGGCGGCGCCGAGAGACGGCAGGGTCACCCTGGCCGCCTCGCTGCGGTAGTGGCCGACCAGCAGCTCGTCGGGACCGGGTGGCGCGTCGTGCTCGGACAAGTGCTCGAGGACCGCAGCCGCCTGGCTGATGACATCCGGCCGCCCCTGCCTGATCACCCTGCCGACCGTGCCGTCCCGGCTGATCGACTTCAGCCAGGCCGCGTACCAGGCGTGCGCCGCAAGCGGGCTGGAGCGCGCCGAAGCCAGGGCGTCGTTCCAGCGCTGCAGGTCACCCGCGCGCTCGGCGGCGATGTTGCGAACCGGGCCGCCTAGGACCTCGACGGCCGCCACCAGGTTCGGCGCCGCCGATGCCCGCCATAGTTCCTGGGCGACGGCCGGCAGCGGCACGCTGAGCAGGCTGCCCTGGCTGGCATTGCGGCCGAGCAACCGCGCGGCCGCGCGTCTCTGGGCGACGGTCGCGCCCACCAGGGTCAGCGTCCCGTCGATGGGCTCGCCGCGCTCGAGCCTGCTGCGGATGCGCTCGACCAGCCAGCTAAGCTCCGGTGATCCAAGCATTCGCCGTACTTTGGCGGGATCTAGCTCGACGTGTACTGCTGGTACCGACATGCCCACCGGCGCATCGTAACCAGATCGTGACGGCTCGGGAAGGGCCTCTGGACAAATCGGGCAGCCTAACTTTGGCGGAGACTTTTACATCGCCGGGCTTCGGTCGAGAGCCGCGTTTCCCGGTGCGTCGTAGACCTGCGAGACATCCCTCGCCAGCATGAGTACGTCGTGCAACTGCCCTTGGGTGAGTAGTTCATGCACTTCAACGGCAGTGAAGGAGCCCGTCGTGGCCATCGCCGTGATTACTGCTGCCGCACTCACGGAATCGGGCAGATCTGCAACCGCGAACGCGGTGCAGTTTTCAACGTCCCAGTACATGCTCTCCAGGCATCCGCCCAGCGACTCCACCAGTGAGCGCGCCGCTCCGACCCGGTCATCCGCGACTTTGATCATCCGCGCCCACGAACCGCCGGAGTACTTGGCCTGGACTAGAAACTTACTCATGACGCCCCCCGTGCCAACGAATCGACACCCTCGCGGTCAATAGAACCGCGAAAGGAGTGCGCCGCACAGATGACCAAAGTCACCGTCATCGCGACGAGTGTCAGCAAGAGCCCGTTCGCGTCCGCGCAGGCGGGCCCGCACGGGCGACAGCGAGCTGGCGGCTATCTGTGCACCGGACTTCCCAATCTACGCATAACAGGTCAAGGCCAATTACTCCTAAAGTTCCGGCTCAGGAGATGCAGAATTCGTTTCCTTCAGGGTCCGCCATTGTCACCCAGGTATGCGGGCCCTGCTGACCGTCGTGCAGGAAGGTGGCACCCCGGGCGATCAGCTTCTCCTGCTGCTCGCGGACGTGCTCCTGGCCCACCCACACGTCCAGGTGCCACCGGTTCTTGACGGTCTTCGCCTCCGGCACGGTCTGGAAGATGATCCTCCTGCGATGCCCGCTGGGAAGCGGTCCGCCGGGGTGCTTGATGGCGGCGCCTTCGCTCCAGACCAGCCTGCCGTTGTGCATTGCGGTGTCGGCTTCGGTCGCATAGCCCTCGGCGATCATCCGGCGGATGAAGTCCGCGTCCGACTCCTCCACCTCCCAGCCGAGGGTCTCGGCCCACCAGTCGGCGAGACCGTGGGCATCCACGCAGTCGACAGCGACCTGGAAGTCATAGGCCACGGGAGTCACCCTTCCATGCGTACAGGTCGCGGAGCAGCGCGATCTCCGCGCCGTGGTGAACGGCCTCCCGGTGGATGTGCAGCACGAGCGCGGCCATCGGGCACTCGGCGTACTCCTCCCACGCCGGGCCGAGCGGACGAGCCAGGCCCTGCTCGCCGAGCGAGCGCACGCCTGCGATCCAGCGGTCGTGCTGCTCGTCGAGCTGGCGCAGAGCACCGGCCGCGGTGTCCGCGTACTCCCAGCTCGGATAGTCGGCGGCCGGCCCGCCGAAAAAGAAGGCGTTCTTAGCGGCGAAGACGGCGACGACGATGTGCGCGAGCCGCCAGGCGATGGTGGTGACCGGCTCGGGGTCGTGCGGTGGCAGCGCGTAATCCATCACGTAGTCGCCAGCCCCTACCGCCAGCGGCGTCGTGGCGTCCGCTCTGCTGCGGACGCTCCAGCTGCCGGGAACGGGCTCCCAGAAGTATTCGGCGTCGGACAGCCCTTCCAGCCTGGGGCGTAGCTGGTTCAGCCAGTGCCCCTCGAGCTGTTCGACCAGCTGTGCGTTCCAGTCGATATCCATGTCGACCAAGCTAGACCGCTATGCGGACAGAATCAGTCCTCAATTGCTGGCAGACTCAGGATTCGTGCTGGAAACATCCGCGAGACTGCTGCGGCTGCTGTCCCTGCTGCAGGCGCGCCCGCAGTGGGCAGGCGCCGAGCTAGCCGCCCGGCTGGAAGTAACGCCGCGGACATTGCGCCGCGACGTGGCCAAGCTGCGCAGTCTCGGGTATCCCGTGCACGCCGTGCCCGGCGTGGCAGGCGGCTACCGGCTCGCCGCGGGCACCGCGCTGCCGCCACTGCTGCTCGACGACGAGGAGGCCGTCGCGGTGGCGCTGAGCCTGCGGACGGCCGCGAGCCACGCGGTGCGCGGGGTCGGGGAGGCGTCGGTCCGGGCGCTGGCCAAGCTTGAGCAGGTGCTGCCGTCCCGGCTGCGAGAGCGCGCCGCCGCCATCGGCGCGGT
Organism: Streptosporangiaceae bacterium; assembly: GCA_030052355.1. The sequence continues at coordinate 8,899 of JASIGS010000530.1, forward strand.
CACCGTCCCCCTCACCGGCCCCGGTCCGGTCGTGGACGCCGACGTGCTCACCGCGATCGCGCGTGCCTGCCGCAACCTGGAGCGGCTGGAGTTCGGCTACCGCCCTGGCCACGACGGCGAGCTCGCCGTGCGCCGGGTCGAGCCACATCGGCTGGTCCAGGCTGGTTACCGCTGGTATCTGGTCGCGCGCGACCTCGACCGGGATGACTGGCGCACGTTCCGGGCCGACCGGATCGAGCTGCCACGGCTGACTGGCGCCCGGTTCGTGCCACGGGATCCGCCGGACGCTGCCGCGTTTGTCGCGAGGTCGGTAACGACAGCGCCCTACCGGTACCAGGCCCGAGTGCACGTGCACGCGCCGGCCACGGCGATCGCCCAGCTAGTGCCCCCGACAACCGGCATCGTTGAGCCCCGGGCGGACGGCACCTGCGTGCTCACCAGTGGATCCGACTCGCTCATGGCGATAGCCTTCCACCTCGCCGAGCTTGACCGCGACTTCACGGTGCTGGGACCGCCCGAGCTGATCGACCGGGTTCGTGCCCTGGCTGCCCGGTTCGGCCGGGCTGGCTAAGCCGGTGCCGGCGGTCAGTTTTGCTTGGTGGCGGGCTCGTCGGACTGCTCGGGGTCGTCCTTCACCCGGGCGACCGCGATCACCGACTGCCCGAACGGCGGCCGGTTGCCCAGCAGCCGCTCGGCCAACCGCACCACCGGCACCACGATCCGGTCATAGAAACTGATCGTGCCGCCCATCGACGGCTGCCGCCGCAGCAAGCTGGTCCACCCGTAATAACACAGCAGGCCCAGCGAATTGGCGTACCGGACCTCCACGACCTCCAGCCCGGCCTCGGTCAGCGCCTTGCTCATCGTCTTGCGGGTGTACCGCCGCACATGCCCGGTCGCGATATCCACCGGGCTCATCGCGAACATGAACGCCGGGCACACCAGCACGATGTACCCCTCCGGCCGCACCAGCCGCGCCATGCTCCGCAACGCCCCCACATGATCATCAATGTGCTCCAGCACGTTATACGACACCAGGCACGAATGATCAGCACGCTCAGTCGTCGGCAGCAGCAACTGCCGCACCGTCACCGTCGGGTAAGCGGCCATAATCTCCCGCAACTGCCCGAACAACACCGGATCAGCCTCCGTCGCGGTGAACTTCTCCACCCGCGGAACCCACTCCAGCGCGTAATCCCCCAGCCCGCTGCCCACCTCGATCGGATGCTCGCCCAGGTACGGCCGCGCGAACCCCGCGAACCAACGCCGGTGATTGGCGCACTCCGCCAGCGCCTCCAGGACCACATGCTGCGTCTGCCGGTCACCCCGCAGCTGCTCCACGTCCACCGCGCCAGCACCCTCCCGACGCACCACTTCCACCCGGCTACCTCACAATCAGGGATCAGCGGGCCGACCGGCCC
>JASIGS010000531.1 GCA_030052355.1 Streptosporangiaceae bacterium
TGGAAGGTCGGCATCAGCAGCTTCTGCGGCCTGCTCACGCTGGAGAAGAGCGCTGGCTTCAGCGCCAGCGTGCCGTCGGTCTGCCGGACAGGTACGTAACCGCGAGTTAGGTGGCACGGTGGTCAGCTCGGTGAACGTCTCGGAAGGCCAGGCGGTATCTCCTCGTTACGGCGGCCGCTCGCTGGCGCTCGCCATCCTGTGTACCGTGCTTTTCCTGACTTTCCTCGACAACACGATCGTCAGCGTCGTCCTCGGCAACATTCAGACAGCGCTGCAGGCTGGAGTCTCCGCCCTGCAGTGGGTCGTCGGGGCGTACGCCCTGACCTTCGCTGGGGCGATGCTGGCCTTCGGCATGATCGGCGACGAGTTCGGCCGCAAGAAGGTCATGATCATAGGGATCGTGATCTTCTGCGCGGGCTCGGTGCTGTCGGCCCTGGCTCCCAGCGCAGGCGTCCTCATCGGCGGGCGCGCGGTGATGGGCTTCGGCGCGGCGGCTTGCGAGCCGGGAACACTGTCGATGATCCGCCACCTGTTTGCGGACGAGAAGTCAAGGGCGCGGGCCCTCGGCGTCTGGACGGCTGTCTCCGGCCTCGCCCTCGCCCTCGGCCCGGTCGTCGGCGGAGCGCTCGTCGGGATCTGGGACTGGCGCGCGATCTTCTGGTTCAATGTCGCGTTCGGCCTGCTGGCGCTGGCAGGTGCGGCGATCGTGCTGCCGGAGAACTCGGATCCCAACGCGCACCGGGTGGACGTCGCCGGAACGATGCTCGGCGCGGCGGCGATAACGGCGCTGGCGTTCGCTGTCATCAGCGCCGAGAGCTCGGGATTCAAGTCAGCATCGGTGATCGCGCTGCTCTGCGTGTGCGTTGCGGCCGTGATCGCCTTCATCTGGTGGGAGCTGCGCGCTCCGCATCCACTGCTCGACCTGCGGTTCCTCCGCGTCCCGCGGTTCTTCGCCGCGAATCTTGTGGCGTTCGGTGCCTACTTCGCGACCTTCGCCGTGTTCTTCTTCACCGCTCTCTACCTGGAAGAGGTCGTCAGCGACTCGGGCTATCAGATAGCGCTCCTGTTCCTGCCGATGACGGTCCTCATGGTCCTGGCGTCGGTGCTGGCTGGGCGCTGGACGACGGCAGTCGGCCTGCAATGGTCCATTCTCGGCGGCTGCCTGGTGTTCGGCTGCGGCCTGCTGCTGACCACGTTCACGCTCAGCTCGCATCCCGCCTACCTGCCGCTGGCGGCGTCGCTGGCCTTGTCCGGGATCGGAGTCGGGAGCACGGTCGTGCCCGCCACCGCGTCTGGACTGTCCGCGGTGCCGGCCGAGCGCTCGGGCATGGCCGCCTCGAGCGTGAACACGAGCCGTGAGATCGGCGCCGTCACCGGCGTGGCGGTGCTTGGTGCCCTGGTGAGCTCGCGGCTGATAGCGGCCCTGACCGCCAAGCTGATCCACATGGGCGTCCCGGCGATCGACCGGGCGCTGGTCATCCACTTCCTCGAGACCGGCGTGTACGGCCAGATGCTGGGCTCGGCGGCCGCAAAGGCCAACTCCGGCTACGTGAAGCAGGTCACCGGCTATGCGTACGGCGCCTTCTACACGGGCCTGCACGCGGCGCTGTTCCTGTCCGCGATGGTGGTGTTCGCCGTCGGAGTGATCAGCTTCATGGTGCTCGGTGCGCATCGGAGGGTCGAGGCGCACGAAGACGCGGTCGCGCTGAGCCCGCCGGTCTAGCGCGACCTCGGGGGGACATGGTAGCCAGCACCGGCCGTGCGGTAGCGGATTGCGTGGCACGTTATGCCGCCCGGCTGCAGGCTTTTATAGGAACGCGCCATCACGTGGCGTCTCCGCTCGGCTGCTGGCTGCTACTGGCGCTGGCGGGTCCGGCCAGCACGGGCCCGGACCGCGAAGCGCTCGCAGACGTGCTCGGCTGCGACATCGACGTGGCCGCGACGGCAGCCGCCGAGCTCCTGGCCGGGCCGCATCCGCTGGTAGCCAGCGCGGCCGCGGTGTGGACTGCGGCCGGGGCGCCGCTGGACGACAAGTTCGACCGGTGGCAGGCAGGCCTGCCGGCCGGGGTCTACACAGGTCCGCTGCCAGACCAGGCCGGTCTCGACAACTGGGCCAGGGAGCGCACCTTCGGCCTCATCGACCACTTCCCGATCACGCGCACGCCAGACGAGTACCTGGTACTCGCCAGCGCGCTGGCAACAAAGGTCTCCTGGCAGGTCCCGTTCGAGCTTGCACCGGCCCGGGCTCTGGGCGCGGGCAGCCCATGGTCGGGCCAGCTGAGCCGGGTACTTCGCACCCCGGACAGCGGTGACCCCGCTGCACACGATTCGTTCGTCGCGACGACCACCGACGCAGGCGATGTCGCCGTGGACGTGGCCCGGGCGAGGGGCGGCCTCATCGTCGTATCGCTGATCGCGCAGCCCGAGGTGCCGGCCGGCAAGGTACTCGCGGCCGCGCACCGGATCGGCTGCGCGTACGCGGTGGGATCGCCGGTGCCGCGACGGGAGGTGGCGAGCCTTCCGCTCGGTGACAGCTCGTTGTGGCTTGTGCGCGAGGAGAAGTCAGCGGACCCCGATACCTGTAAAGCGCTACTGCCGGCCTGGTCCGCGCGTTCGGACCACGACCTCAGCGATCCTGCGCTGGGGTTCGCCGCTGCCAAGAGTGCGCTCGCTCCAGGGTCCGGCCGTTGGCAGGCCAGGCAGTCTGCCATGGCGAAGTACACGCGGACCGGGTTCGAGGCAGCGGCAGTAACCGGCGTCGCCGCGTTTCTCGTGGCCCGCCCCGCGGGCACGCGCCGCGTTGCCGAGCTGCGGTTCGGGCACCCGTACGCCGTGGTCGCGGTGACCTTGGCCGCGAACGGCCCGTGGCACGGCATGCCGGTGTTCTCCGCGTGGGTCGCTGAGCCGGAGGAGCCGGCTGACTGAGCACGCGCGCGTGGAGATCGCGGGCGACAGGACGTAGTCTGCCTGGATGTCTGAGCATCCTGAGCACATCGAAGTGGCTCTCCGCTCGTTCGGGGTCCCGAACGCCGTAGCCAAGCAGTTCGACTTCTGGGACAACAGCTACGAGTGGCGTCGCCTGTTCAGCGAACTGCTCGGCACGTTCCTCCTCGTAACCGTGGCGGTCGGCGGCGGCATGGTCAACGCCAGGTTTGGCGGCAACGCGGTTCCGGAAGCCGCGCGAGTGGTCAGCCCGGCGCTCATGGTCATGGCGATCATCTTGTTCATGGGCGCGGTGTCGGGCGCTCACCTCAATCCGGTGGTCAGCGTCGCTTTCGCGATGCGCGGGAACTTTCCCTGGCGGCGGGTCCCCGGGTACGTGGCCGCGCAGATAGCGGGCGCAGTCCTCGCGACCTTGCTGCTCTGGGCCCTGATCGGCAAGCACGGCAGCGCCGGCCTCACGCTGCCGGGGCCTGGCGTGTCTGCGACCACCGCCATGCTGTGGGAGGTGCTGCTCACGACTGGCCTGGTCAGCGTGGTCCTCGGTACCGCCTCCGGAGCGCAGCAGCTGGGCCCGATCGCCGCCTTCGGCGTGGGCAGCTACATTGCGCTCGCCGGGCTGTTCGGCGCCCCGGTGAGCGGAGCGTCGATGAACCCGGTCAGGTCGCTCGGCCCGGCACTGGTTCTCGGGGACTGGACCGCGTGGTGGGCCTACCTGGTGGGCCCGTTCATCGGCGCGTTGATCGCGGTCGGCATCGCCCGGGTACTGCGCGGCCCCGGCAGCCTTGCAGGCAACAAGGCGGCCCAGGGCACGCTCGGGCTGATCTGGCGGCGCGGGCGGATTGGCTCCGGCGAGAATGCCCCCGGACCTGGCACACAAGCCGGGTAGCGCGCCGCTAGGGGATAAGCCCGCCGGTTAACGGGGTCTTCCGGGTGACCGGGCCGTCCGGCCAGCGCAGCCTATGCAGGTGACGGCGAACGGCCGGGCAGCAAGGCGTGCGGGTGCTATCGGCAGGCCGCAGGCCACGCAGCGGCCGTAGCTGCCGTCGGCCAGGCGGGCGAGCGCGGCATCGATCTCACCAAGCTGGTCACGAGCCTGCCGGAGCAGGGCCGCGACATGCTGCCGCTCGTAGGCCAGGGTGTGACCCTCCGGATCGTGCTCGTCGTCGGTACCCGCGGCGCTCGCCGCATCGGCAATGCCGGCGAACTCGCGTTCCAGGGCCGCGACCCGGGCCGCGGTCACGCTGCGTTGCGCGGCGAGCGCCGTGCGGATGCCCCGATGATCCGATCGCATGCGTATCTGCTTAGCACGGGCGGCCGACCGCCGGGGTGCGCGGTGTCGGA
>JASIGS010000532.1 GCA_030052355.1 Streptosporangiaceae bacterium
CGGACCGGCACCCGGTACGCCTTGCCCGTCACGTGAAGATCTGGCCAGATGAACTTCAGCGCCTTCGCCGCCCCGGACGACGACGGGATGATGTTCTCGGTCGCCGCCCAGGAGTCGCGGCGCTCCTTCATCGGCTGATCGGTCAGTGACTGGCTGTTGGTGTAGGCGTGCACGGTGGTGAAGAACCCGTCACGGATACCCACGCGTTCCCGCAGTACCTTCACCACCGGGGCGAGGGCATTGGTCGTGCAGCTCGCCATGCTCACGACGCGATGGCGGGCCGGGTCGTAAGACTCCAGGTTGATGCCCGGCAGCAGCACCGCGTCGCAGTCGTCAAGCGTCTTGCTCGGCGCGCTGACCAGCACGCGCCTGGCGCCGGCATCCAGGTGCGCCTGAGCGCCCGCGCGCGTGGTTGCCCGCCCGGAGCAGTCAAGCACCAGGTCGACCCCGAGAGCCTTCCAGTCCGGCGTCTCCGTCCGGGCATCGATCCACCTGATCGGCGCGTCCCCGATGACCAGGCTGTCGGCTTCTGCGCGGACCGGGTCCGGCCAGCGGCCATAGTTGGTGTCGACCTCGAACAGCGGTGCCATCGACTCCGGGTCGGCAACGTCGACGATCACAGACGGCGTGAACAGCTTGTTGCTCAGCCCGGCCCGCACCGCCACCCGGCCGATCCGCCCGAAACCCACGACCGCAACGTTGGACATCAGCCTCTCCCGCAGGCTCGGCTCTTATAACGCGATCGTAACGAGGAGAGGCGCAGCCTTACGACGCGCCCTTCGCGGCGCGGATGCTGGTCAGCTCGGCGTGCACGTCGGACAGGGCGTCCGCGACAGCCAGCGTGGCGTAAACCTGGGCGATGGCCGCCAGCGCCTGCGTGAGCCCGGTGTCCTGGGATACGCCCTGCGCTGGGTCGTACGCAGTGTCGATGATCTCCTGGGCCGTCGCGTAGTGCGTCTGGGCCATGGGTTGCTCCTCGGATGTCAGTTGTTCGCGCCCGTGCGGCATCTGCAATGACACCAGCAGCGCCACTGCCCGTTCACTCCGGCCTCGTAGTAGCCAGGGCGCCGCCACGGTGCCGTCCGGGTTTTACTACTGTCTAGACCGGCATGACCCGTTGGTCTAGCGTTTGCCCTGCGTTCGATGGCTATGCCGGGCGGCTCAAGTGAGGGGTAGTGATGCAACTGTCAGGTCTCTGGCGCGCAGCGATGGTCACGGCCCTGGCCGCCGCCGCCGTCGGCGCTGGCGCCGGGGCGGCCTTGGCCGCGTCCACGGCAACCACCACCATCACCATCACGGTCACGTCCAAGATTCCGAAGATAACCGGCGACGTAGTCGTCCAGTACAAGAACGGCAAGTACGACAAGGTCACGGTCAAGGGGACGGTTTCGGCCCCGGCGAGCGGCGAGGTGGCCGAGCTCTACGCCCAGCAGTTCCCGTACAAGACCGCGGCGGCGCCGGTCGCGGGGCAGAGCAAGACGTTCTCTGCCAGCACGACGCCGGTCTCCTACTCGTTCACCGCGGTGCCGACCCTCGCGACCAAGTACTCCGTCCGGCTGTTCGCCAGCAGCTCGGCCAGCTCCGCGCTGGCCAGTTCCGCGACCAAGATCGTTTACGTCGTCACCAAGCAGCCGTTCTACGGCCCGAGCGCGTGCAAGACAGCCGTCTGCCATCTGAGCATCCGGGTGTACACGATCCTGCCCGCCTCGGCCTACAAGACCGAGAGCGCCAAGCGCTGGTACTTCTACTTCGGCGTCAACCTCTCCGCGACGACCATCCCACCCGCGCCGAAGGTGCTGTATCTCGACAGCTCTGCCAAGATCGGCAAGGTGAAGCGGATCTCCGCGACCGAGTTCGAGCGGATCATCTCGTTCTCGTTCCGGGTCAACAACGACGGCTATTACATCGGGTTCAACTTCTGCTCGAAGGACACCGAGTCGAAGGACGGTGTCAACCTTCCCGGCAGCCACAGCTGCGGCGCGAAGAAGGTCAAGGCGAGCATCGCCTACCTGGGCTGATCGCCGCGCCGACGCGCCCGCCCGGAGCGGTGCGGGGCCGGTCCGGGCGCCCTCAGCCCGGGACAGCTGAGCGCAGCGCCGGGTAGAGCGGCAGGTCTGCAGCCTGCCAGCTCTCGGTGGCCGCCAGCAGCGACCGCATCAGCCCGGCGATCACGGGCAGCTCCCCCGCCGACTCGAGTTCCGCCGCGAGCACCTGCCAGCGGTACCGCATCAGCTGCCGTGACCGCGGCGAAGCGACCGCCTCGGGATTGAGCGGCGCGTCACCCTCCAGCGACCGGCGCAGCAGCCACCACATCGAATCCAGCGTCCAGGAAGCCACGGCCCGCCGCAGCCTCGGCTGCCACACAGCATCGTCCGCCAGTTCCGGCCACACCGCGCAGACCTCGTGGCGGTAAGCGGTCTCCATCGAGTCTGCGAGCGCGGGCGGCAGCCGGAACACGCACCAGCAGGTGCTGAACGGCATCCGGATATAGGCAGCGTCTTCGAAGACCGAGTGGAGCCCGGCCGACTCGAAGTCGAAGAACCGCACGCCGTCTCCGGTGAACATGTTGTTGTCCGGGCAGAGGTCGCCAGGCGAGAACACCGGATAGGGCCCGGCCACCCCCGCCACGCTGGCGACCGAGGCCAGTTCGGCCTGCAGGCCGGCTGGAACTGACACGCCGACCGCGGTCAGGCGCTCCGGCACGCGGAGCACGCGCTTCGGCAGCCCGGCATCGTACCCCTCGCGAGGCCGGCCGCCCAGGTACCGGTCGCGCAGCGACTCGAACGCCCGAGAGCGTCCGTTAGTCTCCGCAGACAGCTGACCGCACGCTCGCGCCCAGGTGAGCAGCGCCGCGCTGGCCGCCTGCGCAGCGCCCGCGCCGTCGGCCGCGTCGGCTGGCCCGGTGAGCAGCATGTCCGCCAGGCTCGGCGAGGTGCCGAGGTCGGACATCACCACGGCCAGCAAGTCAGCGTCGGCCGCCAGGAACTCAGGCGCCAGACCGGTTCCTGAAGCTACCTCAAGGCCGGCGGCTTCGGCGGCGAAGCAGACCACGCCCTCCGGGTTCTGCGGGTACGTCTTCACGACAACCGAGCCGCCACGGGCGTCCTCGCAGCGCAGCACGTAAGACCTGCCGCTCCCGCCGCTGAGCACGGCCGGTTCGCGCAGGTCACGCCCGAGCGCCGCGGAGGCGGCCGCGAGAATCTGAGGAACCGATGGTGTCATCCGTAAAACACGCGCTCCATCACGGCCCGGGCGTGCCTCGCCGTCCGGCGCCAGTCTTGTTCCAGTTGCTGTGCGCCGTCGGGCGGATAGCCGAGCACCCGGGCCACCACCGCGAGGTCGGCTGGCAGCGACGGCAGCGTATCGGACGGGCGGCCGCGCACGACCATGACGGCGTCCCGGATCCTGGCCGCCAGCAGCCAGGCGGCCGTGAGCGTGGCAGCGTCGGCCGCCGAGACCAGCCCCGCGGAACTCGCCGCGCGCAGCGCGGGCAGCGTCTGTGTGGTGCGCAGCTCGGGCACCGCGCGGGCGTGCCGGAGCTGCAGCAGCTGCGCCACCCACTCCACGTCCGCGAGCCCCCCCGGACCCATCTTGAGGTGCAGCGCGGGCTCGATGCCGCGCGGCATGCGCTCCGCTTCCATCCGCGCCTTGATCCGCCGGATCTCCCGGAGCGCGCCATCGTCCAGCCCGGCGGGATACCTGATCTCGTCGGCCAGCGCGAGGAACCGCTTCCCCACGTCGGCGTCTCCGGCCGCGAACTCCGCGCGCAGCAGCGCCTGCGCCTCCCACGGCACCGACCACCGCCGGTAGTAGGTGCGGTAAGAAGCTAGCGTCCGGACCAGCGGGCCCTGCCTGCCCTCCGGGCGCAGGCCCGCGTCCAGCGACAGAGCCGGGTCCGGGCCCGGCGCGCTGAGCAGCGCCCTGAGCTGCTCTGCGACACCGTGCGCCGCCCTGGTAGCCGCCTCCTCGTCGGCACCAGGCAGCGGCTCGTGCACGAACAGCACGTCGGCGTCGCTGCCGTAGCTCATCTCCCGGCCGCCGAACGAGCCCATCGCGATCACCGCGATCCTGGTCGGCAGCGGCCCGCCGGCGCCCTGCGCATCCCGCACCGCGACGGCGAGCGCCGCGCCAACGGTGACCCGCGCGACCGACGTTATGCAGGTCCCGGTCTCCTCGATGCCGGCCAGGCCGAGCACGTCCGCGATCACGGTCCGCAGCAGCTCACGGCGGCGGATGGCCAGCACGGCTCCAGCCGCCTGCTTCGGCTTGTCCTGCCGTCCTGCGGCGGCCAGCGCCTCGGCCGTCAGCTCGGCCTCCGGCCGGGGCGCGAGCTGGCTGTCGTCGCCGAGCATCGCCACCGCCTCGGGCGCGCGCAGCAGCAGGCCGGTCGCGTACCTGCTGGACGCCAGCAGCCTGGCCATCCGCTGGGCGACAAGCGCGTTGTCCCGCAGCAGCCGCTGGTACCACGGCGTCTCCCCGAGCGACTCGCTCACCTGGCGGAACGCCAGTAGCCCGGAGTCCGGCTGCGGAGCGTCGGCCAGCCAGCCGAGGATCACCGGCAGCAGCGTGCGCCAGATCGCGGCTCTCCTGGACACGCCC